>DBXL01000062.1:0-2547 GCA_002309275.1 Ruminococcaceae bacterium UBA1213
TGGAAAAGATTCAGATTTTCCATGATACATTAGGTGAAGATTATAAATATATTTCTGACGAAGAAATTGTATCTCCACAGAAACTGTTTGATGAATTAACTTCAAAAATATCGGAAGAAGATGGTTCTAATCCCGAATTGGCTTATTTGGCTGAAATAAGAAAAATCCGGGATAATGATAAGGCTCTCTTTGAAAAAATAAAGAGGCTTCCCAAAAAATCAAAAACAGGCAGATACAGCGACATGGTAAACAATAATTCTACGTTGACATTTATCCGTAAGGGAGCATTGAAAGAATTTTATATTACTGATGAAGAAACAAAGCAACTATCTTTTATAGATGCAGTACATTATCTTGAGTGTGAAACGACAGAAAAAAGAATCAATGTTGGCAATACTTACTATGAACAGGTTGATTTGAATAGTAAGGCTTTTGATGAATCTTTGGTACAGGAAGAAGTGGCGGAAATCGGCAAAGCACAGCTGCTTGGCAATGACAGTAAAGTTGTGAAAATTTTAAAGATATTGCAAAATGAACCAACACTTACCGAAGAACAGGAAAATACAGTTGCTCGTCTTATAAAGGCTTATGAGAACGGTGATATTCCTCAAAATATTACAAAGAAAATTGTTAAGGAATTAAAAACTGTTCAGAATGATATGCTCGAATTATACAGTATTATCATATCAAATATACCCGAAAATTACTTGTTTGAAAGACAGAATGTTTTTTTGCAAATCGAAGGTGAAAAACAGGTTATTCTGTCATGTTATATGAAGGAGAGTAAACCATGAATATTCGTAAAGAACAGATATTTCAGGATACATTGCATGATGAATATAAGCATGAAAGTTTTATATTGTTCATCAGAGAAATGCTCAACAATGTTAATCTTGTAGCACCAAATAAACAGCTCAAAACATACAGCACTTTTTCGGCAGCGGTAGATTATTATTATCATATCGGAAATTATGTTGGTGAAGATCAGCAAAAAGTTGCTTTGTTTTCTGTGTGTCTGAAAAGTGATCCGAATCTTGAAAATGCTCGCAGTATGCAGAGAAACTTTGTAAAGTCACTTATCAGGGATATGGGTTATAAAGGGGCATTGGTGGCATTTTTTACAAGCGGTGATACTAAAAAATGGCGTTTTTCACTTGTAAGAATAGATTATGAATTTTCAAACGGAAAACTCAGCGAAAAACTCACTCCGGCAAAAAGATATTCATATCTTGTCGGTAAAGATGAACCTTGTCATACAGCAATGGAACGACTGTTTCCGATATTTGAAGATGATTCTGTCAACCCGAGTCTTGACAGGCTTGAGGAAGCATTCAGCGTTGAAGCTGTTACCAATGATTTTTTCAGGCAATATCGTGAAAAATATCTTGAATTAAAAGAATATCTCGAATTAAATCCACAGTTTGTAAAAGAGGCTAATGAAAAAGGATTTGATAGTGAACAGTTTGCTAAAAAACTTATGGGACAAATTGTTTTTCTGTACTTCATTCAGAAAAAAGGCTGGCTTGGTGTGGAGGCATTTCCGAAAATGCTGACAGAGAAAATTTATAAAAATGCTTTTTTCAGGTCAGGAGCAAAACCAAAACAAATTATGCCGTATGTTTATAAAAAATACAGTGACGGAAATTATTATCTCGATCAAAAGGCTTTGATGAACCTGTCAGAAGAAGATGAAACATTTTTGTCCACGCTGATAAAAGGAAATGCCTGGGGAACCGGTCCGAAAGACTTTATGAAAAGAAGTTTTGACGATGTTGTTAAAAAACAAGGCAAAAATTACTTTGATGACTTTCTTGAACCGCTGTTCTATACAGGACTGAATGAAAATCGTGGTGACAATGCCTTTTATCCGCCCTCACACAGACGCATACCGTTTCTGAATGGCGGTTTGTTTGAAGAAATGGACGGCTACGACTGGAAAAATAATAATTTTGAGATACCGAATGAATTATTTTCCAATGAAGCCGAGAAGGACAGAGAAGCTGACGGTATTTTAGATATATTCAACAGATATAACTTCACTATGGCAGAAGATGAGCCTATGGAACGTGAGGTTGCTATCGATCCCGAAATGCTTGGAAAGGTTTTTGAAAATCTGCTTGATGTCAAAGACAGAAAATCAAAAGGTGCATTTTATACACCTCGTGAAATAGTGCATTATATGTGTCAGGAGAGTATCATCAATTATCTTGCGAGCAAAACGAATATTTCCGAGAGTGATATAAGAAAATTTGTTCTGTACGGAGAATACTTTAAAGACGAAGATATACAAAAGACTACCGATGTTGACGGTAAAAAAGTATTTGACAAAACAAAAAAACTTGAAATTCCCGAAAGCATTTTCAGCTTTGAACATAATGTCAACAGACTGAAAGAAATTGATGATTTGCTCGCAAATGTAAAAGTTGTTGATCCGGCAGTAGGTTCGGGAGCGTTTCCGCTGGGTATGCTGAACGAAATTGTGAAAGCAAGAAATACTTTGACATCATATATGGCAATCGAAAAGAACAGCCGTCAAAGAAAAGACCT
>DBXL01000062.1:2591-3273 GCA_002309275.1 Ruminococcaceae bacterium UBA1213
TTTGCGTGTGATATAGAGCCGAGTGCGGTTGACATTACCAAATTAAGACTGTGGCTGTCGCTTGTAATTGACGATCAGATAATGGAAATAGATGATGTTATCATGGACAGCTCCACAAAACCGAGAGAACTGCCGAATCTTGACTGCAATATCATCTGCGGAAACAGCCTTCTTGATGAGTTCATGGGGGAAAAACTGATAACCAAGAGCAGTGCCCTGAATAATCTGGGTGAATACTATCAAGGCACTTTGTATGATGAAAGCGTATATCAGACGATAAATGAAATAATCGCACTGCAAAGAAAGCTGTATGACGAGAAAGACCATGTAGAAAAAAATTCTCTCAAACGGCAGATACAGGAAAGATATGACAACATTATCCTTGAACAACTCAAAGGTACAGATAAAGCAGAGGACAACTATTATCAGGCAATACAAAAGCCGTCCCGTCCGTTTATCTTGTGGCAGCTTTATTTTCCGAGAGTATTCAAGGAAAACGGCGGTTTTGATATAGTTATTGGCAATCCGCCTTATGGAGCTAAAATTTCTAATACAGAAAAAAAGATATATCAATCAAAATATTTGTGTACAAAAACAATTACAGGAAAACAAAAGGGCTCTACCGATACATTTTCATTGTTTATCGAAAAAGGACTAAATCTTATTGTTGAGAAAGGCTCTG
>DBXL01000057.1:0-3096 GCA_002309275.1 Ruminococcaceae bacterium UBA1213
GGCATATTTGTATGTGAGGACAGAGTGAAAGGAACTATCAAAAACATATATGCAAGGGGATATTCAAGGACAGATGTATTTTTAGCCAAGTTCATAGTTGCAAATATAACAGCAATATTGATTTTTGCGGCTATCACATTGGTAGCATATATATCGGGCTTGGTAATGTTTGCAACAAAGCCTTTTGAAGTAACACCTCTGAAAGTAAACGGAGTATGGCTGTTGGTATTGGGAAAGCTTGTTGCAGTACTCGGAGTGACTGCATTGTATTTCATGTTGTCGGAGCTTATCGGCACAACGGGATTTTCAATAGCCGCAAATATATTTTTGCCGTCTATCGCAAGTGCGGTTTTATCTATTGGATTGGAATTGATTTTCTTTTTTGCAACTAACGGTGATTTTGATTATGCAACCGTAGCAAAGATAATTGAGTATTGGATATATTATCTTGTATCGACAGGATTTACTCAGGAAATGAAAGTAGAAGATTATGTAGGACATCTTTGTGCAAGCGGCGGATATGTGATATTGTTCGGATTTTTGTCATGGCTTATTGCAAGGAAAAAACAGGTAAAAAATTGATATTTTCAGAGAGAGCAGAAATGTTCTCTCTTTTTTGTATTTACTTTTGGGGAAATTCAAGGTATAATGGAATAAAAAAGCAGGGGAGATGTGTAAAAAGATGCAGGAAAATATTTGCAGTATTCCTATCAATGATGTATTCATGCCGAGAGATGGCTGTCCGATGTGCAGAATGAGAGATATGCTTGAAAGGCGAAAGGCGGAATATGTGACAGGTTCGGCAATGATGGAGCCGAATGTCAGGGTAAGGACAAATGAAGAGGGCTTTTGTTACAGGCATTTTTCCATGATGATAAAATTGGGAAAGAGGCTTTCAAATGCACTGATATTGGAAAGCCACTTGGAAAAGGTAATGGAGGAACTGCCCTTAACGAATCCGAGAGGGAAATTTGACAAGAAAAGGCTTGAAAAGCTGGATAGTATGTCAAAGGATTGTTTTATATGCCGTGATATAAAATATAATATGGAGAACATGGTGAGAATTGTTCATGCCATGTGGATAAGCGAGCCTGAATTCAGACAGCTTTACGCTGGGCAGAAATATATATGTTTGGAGCATTATACAATGCTTTTAGGGGTTGACCAAAAGGGCTTGGGAAAGAATTTTGACGCTTTTTATCAGGCAACTTTGGCATTGACAAAAGGATATTTGGCAGAATTGCAGAAAGATATACACCATTTCAGTGCAATGTTTGATTACAGGAATGAGGGAGCAGAGTGGGGCAATTCCCGTGACAGTATTGAAAGGACAGTTGAATTTCTCACGGGAGAAAAAATTATTGCGGAAGATGTCGAAGAATGATTGACAGAAAGAAAATTTATGTATAAAATAGGATAGAGAAAAATTTATTTTAAAGGAGTATGAGAGATGGCAGAAATCAGAGCTTTTAAGGCATTGAGATTTGACACGGAGAAGGCAGGCATGATAGAGGAGCTTGTATGTCCGCCGTATGACATCATAAGCGAGAAGCAAAGACAGGAATATCTTTACAGGAATCCGAATAATATCATACGTTTAGAGCTTCCGAAAGGTGAAGAGCCATATAAGACAGCAGGTGAAGTGCTTAAAAAGTGGCTTGACAGCGGAGTTTTAAAGAGAGATGATGAAGAAGCGGTTTATATTTATGAAGAGGAATTTTCAATAAACGGCATTCATGCAAAGTTTAAAGGCTGTATTGTAAGAGTGAAGATAGAGGAATTTTCAAAGGGCGTTGTGCTGCCGCATGAAGAAACTCTCTCAAAGGCAAAAGAGGACAGATTCAATTTGATGAAAGCGACTAACTGCAATTTCAGTCAGATATATTCACTTTACATGGACAGTGAGCATAAAATTATATCACGTCTTGACAGGCTTTCAGAGTGCAATCCTGCAATAGAGTTGACAGACGGTGACGAAGTTACACACAGATTGTGGATAGTGACGGATAAAGACGAGATAAATGCAATATGCGGAGATTTTGCAGATAAGAAGCTTTATATAGCAGACGGACATCACAGGTATGAAACGGCATTGAATTACAGAAATTACTGTCGAGAGAACGGTATCGGTGACGGCGGAGAAGATTATGTCATGATGATGCTGGTAGATATGGAGCATGATGGGTTGGTAGTATTGCCGACACACAGGCTTGTGAGAGATTTGGAAAGCTTTGATAAAGAGAAGATACTGAATGATTGTAAGGAATATTTTGATGTATCGGAAGAAAGCGATGTAAACACGGCTGAAAGTAAACTGAAAGAATTGTATGATGAGGGCAAAAAGGCGTTTGCATTTTACAGCGGTGACAAGGGATATAATTTGCTTGTGCTGAGAGATGAAAAGGTGATAGAGGAACTTTTGCCGAATAAGAGCAAAGCGACACAAGGACTTGATGTTACTGTATTGCATACACTTGTATTGGAGAAGATATTTGGAATAGATGCGGAGAACATGGCAAAGCAGATAAATCTGACATATACAAGATTGTTTGATGAAGCGATAGAGAGTGTTAACACAGGCAAAGCACAGTGTGCATTTATACTGAATCCAACGAGAGTGACGGAAATAAGAGATGTTGCAGCGGCAGGCGAAAAAATGCCGCAGAAATCGACCTATTTTTATCCGAAGCTGATAACGGGACTTGTAATGAATAAGTTGTTTTAAAAAAAAGAGGCGGTCACAGTGAAGAAACTGTGACCGCATTTTTTTAGTCAGGCTGTGAGCCGATGACGGCTTCAAAAATTCTCCTGCAATTTTTGGTATCGTGGTGTGAAAAGAAGTTTTGACAGCGTTTTTGATACATTTCGGGCTGAGGAAAGTTTTGTGGTATGTTTTCAACAAGGTATTCAATAAGTTTGTCATGTTCGGAGATGATGATACCGAGAGAGTTTTCGGAAATATCGGAAATTTTGTATTCAGACTGCACAGGGAGATTTTTGGGCATATAGTATATGACAGGCTTATTGAGATAAGCCATTTTATAGAGAAGTTCAGAGTAGTCTGTAATGAGAACAGCCGCCTTTCCTGTAAGCAGA
>DBXL01000057.1:3197-15567 GCA_002309275.1 Ruminococcaceae bacterium UBA1213
TCATTTGTTAAAAGGGAGTTGTAGATTTTGAAGAATTTGCTTTCAGAGAATTTAGAGTTGTCAGAGTTGGCATAGGCAAGGAATTGTTTTCTGTTGCCGGGAGAGATGAGGATTAATTTTTCTTTTTTGTCAAAGGTAGGGTCAAGTATGGGATAGCCTGTAGTTTCAATCATGTCGGAGGAATAGCCGTATGCATTTTCAAGGAGATTATTTTTTTCAAAGTCCGATGCACAAAAATATTTACGGATATTGTCTTTGATACGATTGTCAAATTGAGGGGAATTGCCTGTTGCAAAGAAGTTTTTAACGGAGAATATCTGTGCATTGAACAAGTCACGCAGGAAAAGCATATCACTTTGAGTAAAGCCGAGAGAACGATATACATTGCAGTCGGCAGCGAATATAATATCGGCAGAGAGGATAAGAGCAACAGCTTTTTTGGAATTGGCTTCAATGACGTTTTCATATTTGGAGTTGATAAGAAAGTTGTATTCGGCAGAATTTTTGTGAGTGATGAAGAAAGGGATAAATTTATGATTTTTTCTTGCTTTGGAGAAGTATCTGAAAAGGAGGTTGCCATTGGAATTGATGCCGAAATTATCGTAAAAGACGAGATATTTAAAATTATTTTTTTCTTTAAAAAGATGTCTGACAGTTTTTCTGATTTGCCTGTAACGGATATTTTCGGAAAAGGAGAGATGTCTGGAGCATTCTGCAAAGAACTTTCCTTCATAGAAGGTCATCAGACTGTCGGTAGCACGGCGAATGATAATAGATTTGGTTTTTTCGTCATAGGTAAGGACTTTATCGCCGAAACACCAGAAGCTGCTTTGAATCTGGGTTGAGAGCCTTGCAAAAACGCCTTCAAATTTCATATCGAGCCTGAAAGTGAGATTCTGATATTTCATAATCATGCAGGCGTTATCAATTTGCTTGCCGTCACTGACGGGGATATTGAATTGCAGAGAATGTTTTCTGAAGAAAGGCACGTCAAAGAAAGTTTCAGTGGTATATATTGGGGATATGCGGACATCAGATTTATTTTGATTGATAAGTGTATAGAGTGAGAAGCCGTCGATATAAGAGCAGTTTTGCAGGACAGCATCTACACAGAGGGAATGTCCGTCAAAGTTTATTGCGTGTATTTCGAGGAAAATATCCTTTGAGGAGCTGATAAAGGCATTGTTGGCACTCAGTACAAATTCACCGTTGAGATTATGGAGGACAGGGGAATTATAGTTTGACAGATAGATTTTTTCAACGGCATCTCTGAAAAGGACAATATCGACATCAGGGAGCATTTTTTTATTGTCATATTTGATTCTGAGCAGGCTGAAAGGGAATTCACTGTCAAGCAGAGCGGTCCGGCAGAGATATTTATTGAGGATAATGCCGTCATCAATGTAAGAGAGGGCTTTTTTTACAGCAGAGAAAAAGTCTTTTGCATGGTCGCCGTTGAGGATATATTTATATCTGTCGTTGCGGTTGAGTGCAAATTTTATGTTTATCAGGTAAAGCATGGCAGATTTTACGAAAGAGGAATTTTTATTTTCCTCCAGCATAGGTATTATAAAATCATTCAAGGCGTTTGTATAGAAAGACTTGCTGTATTGGGGAGAAAATCGGATAAAATTGTGTTCATCGGGCAGGAAAGAAGTATAAGAGCAGTTTTCAGTGAATAGAAATGAATATGTCTTCATCAGAGCCTGAAGGATAAATTTATCTTCGGAGTGGAAGCGGAGTTTTGTGTCAAACATAAGTCCGTTTATGATATTTCTGCCAAAGAAGTAGCACCCAAGCATGAGTATAAATTTATCGGGGGTATCTCTGAGGGATACCATGCCTGCAGGAATGGAGTTTATATAGGGCATATCGGAGGAAAAGGGGGAAATGGCAGCTATATCTATATCAATGTCATTACCGCTCAGAATTTCCATAAGGACAGGCAGAGTTTTTTTGGAATAAAGGCTGTAATTGTCGATAAAAGAGATGTACTTTCCGGAGCAGAGGGAATAAGCATCGTTATAGCTTGCAGGGGATTTTTTGCCGGAGGTATCGACAAAGAAGATGTTTTCGGGAAAACGCTCTATATATTGGGAGCAGGTTTGAATGCTTTCATCACTGCAGACGGAATCAATGAGAATCAGCTGTACATTTTCGAGAAAGAACTTTTCATCGGCAATAATAGATGAAACCGTGTTGTCTATATTGGATTTGTCTTTTATAAGAAGATTGATACTAAAAAAATATTGTTTAGGCATAATAGCCTCCTAAAATTTATTGTAAATAGAATTATATTACAATAGAGCGAAAAAGTCAATTTTTAAAAGTGGGAATAATGGGACAAAAGACAATATATGACAAAATTGTCAACAAAGGCAGTAAAAAATTATTAGTTTTACAAAAAAAGATTTTGTGAAAAAAAGCTATTGACTTATTAAAAAAGATGATTTATAATTTTGTCAACAACAGCAAAGGTGCTGTGGGTTGAGAGTAAACCTGCAGTACCTTTTTGCCATATTTTAGGAATGGGGAGTAAATATCATGCCGAATGTACCTGAAATTTTCGGATGCAGAGTGTTTAATGATGCGACAATGAAAGAGCGTCTGCCGAAGGGGACTTATAAAGCACTTAAAAAGACCATTGAAGACGGTAAGGAATTGGATGTTTCCGTTGCGAACGTAGTTGCCCATGCAATGAAAGAGTGGGCAATAGAGAACGGTGCAACACATTTCACACATTGGTTTCAGCCCATGACGGGTATCACAGCCGAAAAGCATGACAGCTTTATATCACCGACACCCGATGGAAAGGTGATTATGGAATTTTCAGGAAAAGAGCTGATAAAAGGCGAGCCTGATGCATCAAGTTTTCCGTCAGGTGGAATCAGGGCGACTTTTGAAGCGAGAGGTTACACAGCATGGGATCCGTCATCCTATGCATTTATTAAAGACGGTTCACTGTGCATACCGACAGCTTTTTGTTCATATACGGGAGAGATACTTGATAAAAAGACACCGCTTTTGCGTTCAATGGAAGTGCTGAATACACAGGCAATGAGGATACTGAGGGTATTCGGTGACGAAGTGACAAAGCGTGTTGATACGACAGTAGGACCTGAGCAGGAATATTTTTTGGTAGATAAAAAGGTATTTGACAAGAGAAAAGATTTGATATACTGCGGAAGGACACTTTTCGGAGCAAGACCTCCGAAGGGACAGGAATTGGACGACCATTATTTTGGAACGATAAAGACAAGAGTTTCAGCATACATGAAAGAGCTTGATGAAGAGCTGTGGAAGTATGGCATACTGGCAAAGACAAAGCATAATGAAGTAGCACCCGCACAGCATGAGCTTGCCCCGATATTTGACACGTCAAATATTGCAACAGACCATAATCAGTTGACAATGGCAGTAATGAAAAGGGTAGCGGAAAGACATGGATTAGTATGTCTTTTGCATGAAAAGCCCTTTGCAGGCGTGAACGGTTCCGGTAAGCACAATAACTGGTCAATGTCAACGAATACGGGAAAAAATCTGCTTGATCCGTCAAAGAATCCAAGGGAGAATACACAGTTTTTGGTATTTCTTGCGGCAGTGATAAGAGCAGTTGACGAACATCAGGATTTATTGAGATTGTCGGCAGCGAGTGCAGGAAATGACCACAGACTTGGAGCAAATGAAGCACCGCCGGCTATTTTGTCAATGTATCTGGGAGATGAATTGGAAGCTGTTTTGAATTCGATAGAAACGGGTGAAGTTTACGAAGAAAAAGATGCGGCAATCATGAAAACAAATGCAAATGTTTTGCCGAATTTCGTAAAAGACACGTCAGACAGAAACAGAACATCACCGTTTGCGTTTACAGGAAATAAATTTGAATTCAGAATGCTCGGCTCAGCGGATAATATAGCGTGTGCCAATACGATAATCAATACGATAGTAGCAGACGTTTTGCAGGACTTTGCAGACGTTCTGGAAAAGGCGGAAGATGTAAAGGCAGCCGCAGAGGAGCTTGTAAGAAAGACGATAAAAGAGCATAAGAGAATCATTTTCAACGGAGATAACTATTCAAAAGAATGGGTAAAAGAGGCAGAAAAGAGAGGACTTTTGAATTTGCGTTCATTGCCTGATGTCATGCCGATGTATGTATCGGAAAAGAATGTAAAGCTTTTCGGCAAGCATGGGATATATACAGAAGTAGAATTGAGGTCAAGATGTGAGATACTCATGGAGAACTACTGTAAGATAATCAATATAGAGGCACTCACGGCTCTTGACATGGCAAAGAAAGATATAACACCTGCGGTAGCGGCATATGTAAGGGAGCTTGCAGAAACGGCTAATTTGATAAAATCCGTAGATGTGGATATAATAACGACTCCTGAAACGGATTTAATGAAAAAGCTTGCCAATCTGCTGTCATGCTTTATCAGAAAGATAGATGTGCTTGAAAAGGCGGTTCTGGGAGCAAAGGGCATAGAAGGGGACATTGTAAAAATATCCATGTATTACAAAGATAATGTTCTGACGGCTATGCAGGAATTGAGGGCTGTTGCTGATGAGATGGAAGCCAACATGTCAGCAAAGCTGTGGCCTTATCCCTCATATGGTACACTTCTTTTCAGCGTTTAAGATATTTTTCAGGGACAGAATTATTTTTTCTGTCCTTTTTTTATAAATCCCTTGCAAAAAAATTGATTTTGTTGTATAATAAATCAGATTGATTATTTAAGGAGGATAATTTTTATGGCTGTTACACTCAACGATAAGCACTTGAAGGAATTTATTTCACAGGAGGAGTTTGATGCGATTGCACCGCAGATTGCTGTTTCGCACAGCGTTCTCCATAACAAGACGGGTTTGGGCAATACATTTTTAGGCTGGCTTGACCTGCCTGTTGACTATGACAAGGACGAGTTTGAGAGAATCAAAAAGGCTGCTGAAAAGATAAAGGCTGATACAGATGTATTTGTAGTAATAGGCATAGGCGGTTCTTATTTGGGAGCAAGGGCTGCCATAGAGTTTCTGAAATCACCTAATTACAACGCTCTGCCGAAAGATACCCCTGACATTTATTTTACAGGTAATTCCATAAGCTCCACTGCCCTTTCCGAATTGATTAAAATATGTGAGGGCAAGAGAGTATCTATCAATATGATTTCCAAGTCAGGTACGACAACAGAGCCTGCCATCGCTTTCAGAGTATTCAGAGAGCTTCTTGAAAAGCAGTATGGCAAAGACGGTGCAAGAGAGAGAATTTACTGTACAACAGACCGTGCTAAAGGTACTTTGAAAGCCCTTGCCACAAAAGAGGGTTATGAAACATTTGTAGTGCCTGATGATGTAGGCGGAAGATTTTCTGTTCTGACAGCAGTAGGACTTTTGCCGATAGCCGTAGCAGGTGCAGATATAGATGCACTTATGGCAGGTGCTGCACAGGCAAGGGAAGAACTCTGCAATACAGACCTTGAGAAAAATCCGTGTTATAAATATGCTGCTGCAAGAAATATTCTGTATCGTAAGGGCAAGTCGATAGAAATGCTTGTAAGCTATGAGCCTGCATTTACCATGATGTGCGAATGGTGGAAACAGCTGTTCGGCGAGAGCGAGGGCAAGGACAATAAAGGACTTTTCCCGGCATCAGTGGTATTTTCGACAGATTTGCATTCAATGGGACAGTTCATACAGGACGGCAGCCGTACCATGTTTGAAACGGTAGTGCAGATAGAGAAGCCTAAATATGAGCTTACGATTGGCACAGATCCCGAAAATGTAGATGGTTTGAATTTCCTTGCAGGAAAGACCGTTGATTTTGTGAATAAAAAGGCATTTGAGGGAACAGTGCTTGCACATACAGACGGCAGAGTGCCGAATATTGTACTTAATATGTCAGAAGTAAGTGAGAGCGAGCTTGGCTATTTGATATATTTCTTTGAGAAGGCTTGTGCAATCAGCGGATATACAATGTGTTTGAATCCGTTTGACCAGCCGGGTGTTGAGAGCTATAAGAAAAATATGTTTGCCCTTCTCGGCAAGCCGGGATATGAGGAGCAGAAAGCTACTCTTGAAGCACGTCTTGGTTATACAGAATAAAAGTTACGGATAAAAATAAGTTGACATCTATTTGGATTTGTAGTAGAATTGTATCAGAACAATAATTGCTTTATAAGGAGGCAGATACCGATGGTTACACTTATTATCGGCAAAAAGGGTACAGGAAAAACAAAAAAACTGATTAATCTTGCAGCAGAGGCTGTTGCTGCATCAAAAGGAAATGTTGTAGTTATCGAAAAAGGTGCAAAACTTACCTATGATGTATCACACAAAGCAAGATTGATTGATACTGAGCAGTACGGCATTACAGGTTATGATGCATTTTTTGGATTTTTGAGCGGACTTTGTGCAGGCAACTATGATGTAACAGATGTGCTTGTTGACTCTACTCTTAAAATAGGCGGTCAGGACTTTACGGCTTTTGCTCAGTTTATTGAAAAGATAAATGCTCTTGCAACTAAAACGGAAACGAAATTTACTTTCCTTGTATCAGCAGATGAAAAAGAAATTCCTGCAAGCCTTGACGCTGTTACTGTAAAACTTTGATTAAAAAATATCCCCCGTTACAGAAAATTCTCTGTAACGGGGGATATTTTTATCTTCTGACGGAGATATTATTTTTGTGTAAATAGTCTTTGAGTTCGCCTATGGAGATTTCACCGAAGTGGAAAAGGGAGGCAGCTAAAACAGCGTCAGCTTTTCCGTCTGTAAGGACATCAGAGAAGTGTTGCAAAGCACCTGCACCGCCTGAAGCAATGACCGGTATGCCGACATTTTCAGAAACGGCTCTTGTCAGTTCAATGTCATAGCCGTTTTTAGTGCCGTCACAATCCATGCTTGTGAGGAGGATTTCACCGGCACCACGCTTTTCAGCTTCGACAGCCCATTTTAAAACATCTTTTTGTGTATTGATTCTGCCGCCGTTGATGTAAACGTCCCAGCCGGTGTTGTCGCTTCTTCTTTTAGCGTCAATGGCGGTTACAACACACTGACTGCCGAATTTATAGGCGGCTTCATTGATGATTTCAGGGCGGTGGATAGCGGCAGAATTAACGGAAACTTTGTCAGCACCTGCACGGAGGATTTTAGTGAAGTCCTCAACAGTACGAATGCCGCCGCCGACTGTAAAGGGAATAAACACGCAGTCTGCAACAGCCCTTACAACGTCAACTATAATATTTCTTGCGTCACTTGAGGCGGTTATGTCAAGTAAAACAAGCTCATCTGCACCCTCTTTGTCGTATATTTTGGCACATTCAACAGGGTCACCTGCATCACGGAGATTTACAAAATTAGTGCCTTTTACAACTCTGCCGTCTTTTATGTCAAGACAGGGAATAATTCTTTTTGCATACATATTTAATCCCCCTTTGCAATGTCAATGAAATTTCTTAATATTTGCAGACCGACAGCACCGCTTTTTTCGGGGTGAAACTGAGTGGCAAATATATTTTTGTACTGTACGGCTACATCTATATCTATGCCGTAAGTAGTCCTTGCGGCAACGATACTTTCACTTTCGGCTTTGAGATAGTATGAGTGTACAAAATATACATAGGGATTTTGTGGAATGTTTTTAAAAATGCCGTCACTTTTGAGAATGTCGAGGGAATTCCAGCCCATATGGGGAATTTTTAAAGTATTATTCTGATTGGGGATTTTAGTAATAGAGCCTTTAAGGAGTCCAAGTCCCTGCACACCGGGACTTTCCTCACTGCCGTCAAAGAGTAACTGTAAGCCCAGACAGATACCCAAAAAAGGCTTTCCGCTGTTTACGAATTCAAGTACAGCTTTATCGGCACCGGAATTTTTCATGCAGGACATAGCGTCAGCAAAGGAGCCTACACCGGGTAAAATTGCCCCGTCAGCATGGAGAATATCCTCTTTTTTGTCGGTGACAATGCTGTCACAGCCTATGAAATTCAGTGCTTTTACAACGCTCTGTAAATTACCTGCACCGTAGTCAATAACTGCTATCAAATTTTTCTCCTTCTTTCTTTTTAAATTCAATCAAATTGTAACATAAAAACAAATAATTGGCAATAGGTTTAAAGTTATAATTCAGCAATTATTACAGATAATAGAAAAGGGAGATGATACAGATGAAGAAATATATATACTTAATTCTTGTAACGCTGTTGATAATATCATCCGTAGTGATGACGGGATATGCATTAAAAGGCAGTCCGGCAAGCGTGGAAACATTGCTGTTAAAGGCACAGGATATGGAAAATACCATCACATCTTCCGGGAAATTGCAGTATAAATCGGGAAAATCGGTAAAAGCAGATGAATTGGGGATCATGAAAGAGGTGTATGTAAAGAGCGGTGACGAGATAAAAAAAGGTGACAGGCTTTTTTCATACTATCAGGCAGACATGATGTCCCACTATGCAGATATGGGAAATATATTAACTTTCTCCATGAAGGAGCAGGTACTTGGAGAGGTGAAAAAATACTGTACTGTAAAAGAGGTGATTTCGGATACAGAGGGGAAAATTACTTCGATTCAGTATGATACAGATGATATAATTCAGAAGAATTCAGATGTCATAAAGCTTTCAGACACAGGGGTGCTGGAAATACCCGTAAATATCAGTGAGAATTACATTGAGAGGGTGGAGAAAGGTCAGACAGCGGAAATAAAATTCAATGCCGTTCCCGACAGGACATATACAGGAAAAGTCACAAAAATATCAGATGAAGCAGTGCAGACAACGGGACTGAGCGGAAAAGAAACTACTGTGTGCGTGACGGTGACGCTTGACGAAAAAAAAGATGATAAATTGCGTATAGGTTACAGTGCAGACTGTTCGATAGTTACATCAAGGGATAAAAATATACTTGTAGTGCCGTATGAGTGCATACACTCTGACGACAGGGGAGATTATGTATTGACACTGGTGCAGAGCCGAGCTAAAAAGGTGTATATTACGACAGGCAGAGAATATAAAAACGGTGCAGAGATACTTTCAGGTCTGAATGCAGGAGATAAAATCATCAGCAATCAGCAGTGAGCAATTAATAAGTGAGGCACATGAGGTGAAAAGCTTTGATTAGGGCATTAAGGGGACTTTTCGGAAAAAAGGGGAGAACTTTTCTGACGTTATGTGGAATTGCAGTAGGTGTTGCGTCAGTGATAGTAATAAACAGTATCAGCGAATGCGGAAGGAATGCCCTGACAAGTGAGATAGACGGATTAGGGATAGGCGGAATAACAGTGAGCCTGAAAAAGCAGTCAGCCAGACTGTGTGAAAGTGAATTAAATGTGATAAAATCACTTTCATATGTAGAGAATGCGATGCCTGTAATGTTCGAGGCGACAGACGCATATATCCGTGACAGGAAAAGCAGTATATATTTATGGGGGATAGACAGGACTGCTAAAGATGTCATATCACTTGAACTGCTCAAAGGCAGGTTCATCAATTCGGGGGATATATCATCAAATGCCCGTAAATGCATGATAGACAGAACGCTTGCACAGTCATATTACGGCACAGAAAATGTGGTGGGAAAGAAGATTTTAATAAACAGCGGAAGCTCCGGTGCAGAATATGAAATAGTGGGAGTCATAAAGACAGGAAGCGGTATTTTACAGAGTGTAATGGGTTCGTATATACCCAATTTTGTATATGTGCCATATACGGTAATGCAGAATAACATAGGTACGGCAAATTTTTCTCAAATAGCGGTAAAGATAAAAAAGTCCTATGATGAGGAAACGGCAGGAAAGAATATCATCAAAATGATGGAGAGAAATGCAAATATACAGGGTGCATACTCTTTTACAAACATGGCACAGCAGAAAGAGAATATAACCAATATTGTGAATATATTTTCGGCAGTTCTGACGGCAGTAGGAATCATATCATTGTTTGTAGCGGGATTAAGCATAATGAATGTAATGCTTTCAGCGGTGACGGAAAGAACAAGGGAAATAGGCATTAAAAAAGCATTGGGTGCGACAAGGGGAGTAATTGTAAAGGAATTTCTGCTGGAAGCGGTCATTTTAACAGTGATAGGTGCATTAACGGGCATATTGATAGGGATTATTATATCATTGGCAGGAGTTTCCGCATTGGGATTGACACCTGCATTTCAAATTGATAGAATGATAGAAATACTGATATTTTCAGTAGGAGTGGGGGCGATATTTGGGATATACCCTGCTTTCAAAGCGTCAAATTTAAAGCCTGTGGAGGCTCTGAGGAGATAAACAATGGAAAGATTTCTAAAAAATGCGAATTTGCCGGAATGCAGAGTAAGTGAAGTGATAATGTCAGACTATAAGCCTGTTTTCAAAAGAGAGCTTGAGGGAATGGGAATCAGAGTGACCGTACCGAAAGCAATCGAATTGATAACAGGTTCTGAAAGGTATCATGCAGATATGAGTGTACTGCATACAGGGGAGAACAGATTTTTTTATGCAGATGAGCTTGAGGAGAAAGTCACTGCTCAAAAGCCTTTGTTGAATATCTGCCTTTTTGGAAAGAATGTAATATGTAATACTAAGACGGCATATAAGCCTGTCCTTGAATCATTGAGAGAGAAGAGCATTTTGCATACGAATCAGAGATATGCAAAATGCTCATGTGCGGTGATAGGGGAGAATGCACTGATAACATCTGACAGAGGTATTTATGAAATTTGTCTGCAAAATAAAATAGATGTTCTTCAAATATCGGCAGGGGATATTGAGCTTGACGGCTATGCATACGGATTTATAGGAGGGTGCTGTGGTTTCATTGACAAAAGCACGCTTGCCTTTTCGGGAAATATCAGTTTACATAGAGATTTTGCGGATATACGGGATTTTGCAGGGAATTATCATATAAAATTGCATTCTCTGACAAATGGAAAACTTTATGATATAGGGGGGATATTGCCTGTAAAAGAAATTTATGAATAATAATCACATTTGTTGAAATATGTCGAATAATGTCGTATAATGTAGAAAAGGCTTTGACAAGGAGTTTTTTCTATGAAAGGGAGAGTATTTTTTATTATAATTGCACTTGCATTGATATTTTCATACAGTGCAGACGGTGCGGAGATAAATTCAAATATATTTTTACCGGACGGCATGGGAAATTTATATAAAGTGGAGAGTACAGGCGGAAATACAGAAGTATTTAAAATTTCACCGAAAGAGAGTAAAAAGTATCTGGTAAGCGGAGATAAATTTGATAAAGTATTTTGCATAGACGGAGAAATATATCTGACTTCAAACAGAGAGAGATTTATATATATTGTTGCCAAGGACCGTGCAGAGATTGCAGAAATAAGTCTTGAAAGAGATTACAGCATGACGGCAGATGAAAAATATTTTTATTTTTGTGACAGTTCAAAAGCTGTAAAATACGATTTCGGCACAGGAAAAAGTGAAAATATTAATGCAGAGGATTTTCCGAAACCGTTGGAAAGTGATGAAGATATTTATGTGCTTAAGGGAAATAAAATTTATATGCTTGATGAGGGAAAGAAGATTTCAGAGTATATTTCTGATTCAGGTATATCCGAGATAATTTTGAGTGGTGAAAATTTGTATGGGATAATGCATGAAGAAGCCGTTTATATTCCCAAGAGTGCATTCAAAAAAATGGAAGAAAGCAAAACAGAAGAAAGTAAAATGGAGGTTTCACAGAAAAGCAAGCCTGTGAAACAGGAAGTTTCAAGGAATGATGAAATTTCAAAAGCGGAGAGTAAGGCAGAAATTTCTGTTTCGGAGAGGTCAAAAGTTTCTGAACCATCAATGAAAGAGCCGTCCGTTTCGTATTATGGAATTTCAAGTGATGTTTATGAAATTTCAGAAGATATGATATATATTCCACAGGGAACGAGTGTTTCAGATTTCAAAAAAGGCATGAAATACGGTGACTGTAAAGTAAGTTTTATCAATCATAACGGGAAGTCTGTAACAAGCGGTAATATTGGGACAGGCTGGAGAGTGAATTTTTCAGGCAGTGGAAATATCACAGATTATTATACGGTTGTGTCGGGTGACGTGACAGGAGAGGGAAATATCAATTCAAGGGACATTTATTTGATGAAAGATTATCTGTTCGGGAAAGCGGAGTTTACAAAATATCAGAGAATTTCGGCAGACATCAATAAAAACGGCATCACTGACAGTGTAGATATGTATATGATAAAAAAATACGGCTCTGGGTGAGCCGTTTTTTTTATGTCAGAAAATGTTGTTGATACTTGGAAATTCGACATTTTTAAAATTTTCTATAAGAAGATATGCTCTTGTACATTCTGCCGAGTACATGGAAATATCACTGTTTTTTATATATGAATAAGC
>DBXL01000057.1:15602-16517 GCA_002309275.1 Ruminococcaceae bacterium UBA1213
GTCTGCATTTTGTCATTCCACTTGTCAAGAGCTTTTTCAAGTTCGCTTTTTGCACTTTGAATATCGCCGTTTTCGGCATATTTCATTGAAAGGGATAAATTTTCATTAACGGCTTGTGCGGTATTGGTATTGATAAAAAAGCCTGATAAAACGGTGATAATAATGCCGAGCAGTACGGCAAATGCACCGAAAAGCCTGTTCATGATTCAGCCTCTTTTCTGATGATATGATAATTTTTATACTTGTCAGCGGTCATGATAAAAACATCTTTTAAAGCGATATTTTCATTTTTAAGAGTTTCAAAAAGCCAGTTAGTCCCCAGCCCGCATATTTTCATAGATGATTTGGCGATTTCGCCGTCACTTATGACTGCAACCTGTAATATACTTTCATCTTTTTGAATTTCCATATCTTTGGCAGTGAGGGTTTCATATTGGGATTTTTTGAAAACACTCATTTTACCGTTGGTTTCGAGAATGGCATAGGCAACTTCCGAGATGTCAAAAACATCTTTTTGCCTGAGCTGTTCATATAAATCCTCCGTACTGATACGGAGTTCTTTCATAGCATTTTGGTCAACCGTGCCGTCATTGATGACAATAACGGGTTTTCCGCAAATAAGCCGTCTGATACCCGATTTTTTCAGCATGAGGTAGGATATAAGTATTTCACATACAAGAAGTACCATAATGGGAATAATACCACTGAGCATGGATTGTTCTGTATCCTGCATGGGAATGGACGCTATATTTGACATAAGCAGAGTAATGACAAGTTCACTTGTCTGCATTTCGCTTATCTGGCGTTTGCCCATCATTCTGACAGCAAATATGATGATGATATAAAGTAAGATAGCCCTTATAGCAGAAATTATCATAAAAAATCTCCCCGTAATCAATGAGCAATTAGCAATGA
>DBXL01000057.1:16566-22655 GCA_002309275.1 Ruminococcaceae bacterium UBA1213
AATGTGCAATGTGCAATGTACAATGAGTAATGTACAATTAGATTTTGTGTATTTGAAATAAAAATTATGCAGTGAATAAAAATTTGGCAGAGGTGCAAAATATTTCATAGAGGTGATAAAGTTGTATGAATTTATAAGGGACTTGAAAGATATTTACACACATTCACAAGAAAAGCCGTATGTGCAGAAAAAGACGGTGCTTTCAGAGTCGCTTGAGGAGAATATCAGTTATTTCAGGACGGCATTTTCTGACAGTGCAGATTTGACGGTAAGGGAAATATCTCTTTCAGGGATAAACGGTGCAGTTATTTCGATAGATAATATGATAGATAAGCAGGTCATGGCAGAGGGGATATTAACTCCGCTGTTTTCATATGATTTCAGGGAAAGCAGTGCAGAAGTCTGCTATAATGATATAAAATACAGGGTGCTGTTCACAGCGGATATGGCGGAGCTGTTCACATACGAGGAAGTTGAAAAACAGATAATGTCAGGATTTGCAGTGATAGCGGTAGATGGGTGTAATAAAATGCTTGGTGCAGGCATACAGGGGTATGCATCAAGGGGAGTGTCAGAGCCACAGTCAGACGTTGTGCAGAGAGGTTCAAAAGAAGGTTTTGTGGAGTCTGTAAGAGTGAATATGTCGATGATGAGGAGGATAATCAAAAATCCGTCACTGCATTTTGAAACGATGGTAATAGGGGAAGTAAGCCGTACAGAAGTATGTATATGTTATTTGAAGGGGACAGCCTCGCAAAATATCGTTGACGAGCTGAAAAGACGGCTTTCAAATGCAGATGTGAAAACGGTGCTGACATCAGGATATTTAGTGCCGTTTCTGGAGGAGGAAAAAGACTTTTCATTTTTCAGTGGGATAGGAGTGTCTGAAAGACCTGATACAGTATGCGGAAAGATAACGGAAGGCAGGATAGCTGTATTAGTTGACGGCGTGCCGTCTGCACTGATAGTGCCGTATTTGTTTGCGGAGTATTTTCAAACGCTTGATGACTATTCCAACAGGGCATATTTTGCGACATTCACAAGACTGCTGAAATTCTGTGCCTTTTTCATATCTATGCTTTTGCCGGGAGTGTATGTTGCATTGGGGACATTTGACCCAGAGATGTTTCCAACACTCATGCTGAATAAAATAGCGGTTTCAATAGGCTCAACGCCGTTGTCGCTGATGTCGGAAACGATACTGATAGAGTTTGTATATGAGATAATGCGGGAAGCGGGACTGAGAATGCCTCAGCCTTTGGGGTATGCTGTAAGCATTGTGGGAGGCTTGGTAGTAGGAGATACAGCAATCCATGCAGGCTTGATAGGTTCGCCGACCTTGATGGTAGTTGCGATTACGTCAATAAGCTCGTATGTGATACCGAATTTGTATGCCCCGTCAGCGATATTAAGATTGCTATTCACGCTTGCAGGGGGATTTTTAGGTATTTTCGGAGTAGCATTGGTATTGTGTGCGGTGCTGGTGAATATATGTGGAAAAAACAGTTTCGGAGTGCCATATACAACGCCTGTAACGCCGTTCAGTGCGGTAGCAGTAAGAGATGTGCTGATTCGTGCAGGGTGGAAGATACTTTCAAAGAAAACTGCAAAAGTGCAGAATTTACCGGGAGCAGATGTCAGGTGACAAAGAAAAATAT
This sequence comes from Ruminococcaceae bacterium UBA1213, assembly GCA_002309275.1. Taxonomy (GTDB): domain Bacteria; phylum Bacillota; class Clostridia; order Oscillospirales; family Acutalibacteraceae; genus UBA1213. The sequence goes on from DBXL01000057.1 coordinate 18,225, forward strand.
AGTGACAGTCGGGCAGATATACACACTTTTGTTTATAAGCAGAATATCTCTTTCAGTGATATATTCCGTATTGGTATCGGGGATAGGGGATATATGGGAATTATTTTTGCCGTTGCTGATATGCATACCCATAAGCATATTACTTTTAGTGCCTGTAAATATCAGTAAAAAGTCTGTCTGTATGCAGGCAGTCGAAAAATTCGGGAAAACAGGATATTTTATACCTGTATTATACGGAGTATATTTTCTTGGTTCGGGGCTGTATGCATTAAAGGCACTGGAGCATTTTTTGAATATTGTTTTGCCTGACGGGATAAATGCAGGATTGGTAATGGGAGTGCTTGTGGCGGTGTGCATATATGCAGCGGTAAAGGGAATAGAGGCAATTTCCAGAATGGCGGCAGTTGTATTGGGATTGATACTGCTTTCATCAGTGATAATATTTGTATATCTCATGCAGGGATTTTCGTCAGAAAATATTTTACCGTTTGAGTATGTGACATTCGGGAGTGTTGCAGACGGAGTGATATTTATTATTTCAAGAATGAACACATCAGCGGCACTGAATGTATTGCTTCCGTCAACGAAGGGCAGGCTTTGGAAAAGTGCAGTGATATATTCAGTAATGATATTTTTATTGATGTGTTTTATGCTGGTACTTTTCAAAGGTGCGGTAGGGGATTATTTAAATGTAAGGGAGCTTTCTGTATATCAGGCAACGGAGGGTGCAGGGACTCTTCAAAGATTGAAACCGCTTTTTATATTTGTGACAATGTGCAGTTTATTTTGTAATATATCGGTAATGCTTTTTGCCGTATCGGAAAGCATAAAAACTGTTTGTAGAAATGCTCACGGAAAGGTTATTTCAGTGATAAGCGGGATATTTTTAATAGTGTTGGTGCTTGTATTGCCTGAAAATGAGATTATTTTTGATAAATATATATGGTGCATACTGGCGGTAATATTTACGGCAATAATACCGCTGATAATAAAAATGCCGAAGCTGACAGCGGTATTTTTGAGTATATTTATATTGGGCGGTTGTAATAGTATGCAGTTAAATCAAAGACTGATAGTGCAGGGGATAGGGATTGACAAGAATGATAATGGCTATAAAATAACATTGATAGTGCTGGACACGGAGAACAGGGAAAAGGAAAATTCTGTAAAAGTGATTTACACGGAGGGAAAGACGGCAGAGGAAGCATTTGGAATGCTTGAAAACCAGAGGGGAAAGAAACTGCTGTTAAGTCAGTGCTTGTTTGTGATGATGGACAGAAGTGCAGTTTCGGACTGTAAAAAGACACTGTCATATTTTGTTGACATGGGAGAAATGCAGAAAACGGCAAATTTAATGGTGACGGAGAGCAGTGCGGAAAGCACCTTGTCAACAGCGATAGAAAGATTAGGGTATCAGTCGGAATATATCAATGTTCTTGCAGACAGCAAAGCAATAGACCAGACAGAAGTGCATTGTTCGTTTATAGATTATATATCATCAGGCACGGAAAAGGCACTTTTATTTCCGTATATAGTAGTAAATGAGAATATAAAAGCATTGAGTGTCAAAGGAAGTTACCTTGTTGAGGGTGCAGAGAATTATGAGCTTATGCCGGAGGAAACTGTGGGAACGCTGATTTTAAATGAGCGGGTAACGGATTTTACAGATGTCATTGGAGATATAAATTATAGAATCAAAAATGTGAAGTCGGAGATAATTCCCGAATGGAAAGACGGCAGATTGAAAATAGAGTTCATTGCAGAAGTTCATCTTGATAAGAGTTATAGTAAAGAGATGCTGAAAAAAATAACTGCAAGGATAGAAAGCATGGCGAATATGGGCGTTAAAAAGACGCTGTTAAAAAGCGGAGCAGATGTATTTTCAATAGGTAAAAATATAAGGGGAAAATATCCGGAATTATATAAAAATTCAGATATGAGAGATATTTTGAAAAATTCTTTTGTGGAAATAGAAATCACCTGTCAAACATAAATGACAGGTGATTTTTTTCAATAGATATATTCAAGAATATTGCTGACTCTTGTATAGCCCGAAGTGCCGTCGGAGTTGATTTTGTATGCTTCCATATAAATTGTATAAGTTTTGCCTTTTTCAGCTTTGAGGTATTCCCAGACGGAATCTTTTATTTCGGTTTCTGTTTCCGCTCCACGCTTTAAAAGCGGTTTGTCGCCGTCATAGATTGCCCAGTCTATACGGTTATATTTTTCATTTTTGGTACGCTGAACACGATTTTTTTCATTGACGCTCAGAGTGAAAGCAGTTTCATCTATATTTTCCATAAAAAATTTGTCGTCATAAGAAAAATATCTGCACGGCTTGTCGTTGACGGTTACATCAAGAGTGCAGTTGGTGCAAATGCCGCTGCCGCCGCTGCCGATAAATCCACCTGTATCTTCATCATTACCATATATAGTACCGCTTAAAGAAACGTTGGTAAATTTTTTAGCACCGTAGCATTCACCGCTGAAACCGCCGACATATCGCCAGCCTGTAATATTTGCATTGGTGAAATTTACGTTATCCATAATAATATTTCGGGCATATCCTGTAAAACCGACATCTTGAATGCCGTGACAGTTGATATTCAAGCCGTTAATGGTGTGATTTTGCCCGTGAAAGATGAGGTTTGCACCGTAGGTTGTATTCCAGCCCATAGGCTTCCAGTCGTATTGGGATAAGTCAAGGTCATTTTCCAGATAAACTTCAATAGGCTGTTCATTCACGGCGTTGACATAATATACAACGCTTGCAAGCTGTTGCGGAGTGGATACATGGAAAGTCGGGGCATTGCCGACAGCCCATTTTTTATCGGCAAGTTTCATAATATCGCCTGTATCCCGTTCACGTTCCCAATCGGACTTGTATAGAGTTATATCGTTTTCATAGGCATATTTTGAAACTTCCATACCCATAGCAGTGCCATATTGATAAATGTCGAGCAACAGATATATGGCTTCATTTTTTGCAGGGAAAGAGATGGTATTTTTATCTGTATCAAGTTCAAAATCTTCTATGATTTGCCATATACTGTTGTAGTAATCGACATACATGGGAAATATATTTTTTTCGGGAACGCCACGCAAATAATCTTCATTGTAAGTGAGAGTAAGAGTTATATTTTTTACGGTGTCATCGGCACTGATTTCGACAGGCGAGCCTATGATACCGACAGTTTGTTCCACTATAGCATTTGCGGGATAGTTAGCCCTTATATCACATTCATCTTTGATATTTCCACTGCATTCGGCAGTAACGGAGATATTTGTAATTTCGGGTTTTTGGTCGATTGATATTTTTTTGCTGTAAGTCTGATAGCCGTTTTCATCTGTTGTAATGGAGTCTTCATAGGTTGCAGAGGGATTGTCATAAACTTTACCCTGAATTTTAAATAAGTCCTCACCACAGCCCGAAAAAACTCCTGCAAGGGAAAGGCAAAGGAATAAACAGAGAAATTTCTTTTTCACTGAAAGCCCTCCTTTTTATAATCTTCTTTTAAAGTCGGAATAATCGAATTTTTTAAGGAGCTGCGTTTCACCGTTTTCTTTCAGGATATAAATTGACGGTAAGGGCATACCATTGAAAGTATTGTTTTTCACCATAGAATAGATAGCCATGTCAGTGAAAACAAGCTTGTCGCCTATATGAAGTGGTTTTTCAAAGGAGTAGTCGCCTATAACGTCACCTGCAAGGCAGGTAGGTGCACCGAGTCTGTATGTATAGGGGAGGACATTTTTTTCTTTCGAGCCGATTATCATAGGGCGGTAAGGCATTTCAAGCACATCGGGCATATGACAGGCAGCGGAAGTATCCACAATAGCGATATTCATATTATTTTTGATAATATCAAGTACACTTGTTACAAGCCAGCCTGCATTGAGTGCGACAGCTTCACCGGGTTCAATATAGACTTGCACGCTGTATTTATTTTTGATGTTGTCAATGCAGTTGATGAGTTTTTCAACGTCATAATCAGGTCTTGTCACATGATGACCGCCGCCGAAGTTTATCCATTTCATTTTACGGAAATACTTTCCGAAACGCTGTTCAACGACTTTGAGAGTTCTTTCAAGGGTATCGGAATTTTGTTCACACATAGTATGAAAATGCAGACCTGAAATGCCGTCAAGTTCATCTTCTTCAAAATTGGCGAGAGTAATGCCGAGTCTTGAATTGGTGAAACAGGGGTTATATATGTCTGTTTCAATTTCGGAGTATTCGGGATTGATACGCAAGCCGAATTCAATTTCAGGGTGTTGGAGAGCTTTTTGACGGAAGTGTTTCCATTGGGAGAACGAGTTAAAAACAATATGGTCGCACATGGTTAAAAGTTCGTCAAAATCGTTGTCTGTGAAGGCAGGGGAATAAACATGGATTTGTTTATCAGGCATTTCTTCATGTGCAAGTTTAGC
>DBXL01000072.1:0-10026 GCA_002309275.1 Ruminococcaceae bacterium UBA1213
CCCTCAAAAATGACGGTTTCATTTTTTTGGAGCTGTCCCCAGATTTTCATGGGAACATGATTTTTTTTCGCCTTTTCAACGTCAAATTTCCCAGCCCTTTTGAGCTTGAAATTATAGCCTAAGCAGGTTACACTGTGTTTTGCCTGAAAAGGAGTGATTTTCAAATCATCAAATTCAAATTCGGAAATATCATTGGGATATTCAAGCAGTTTCAGTTCAAAAGGCAGATTCGGGGCGATAATACAGAGAGCATTGACAACTTTTTTCAAGCCTGCACCGCCTATTATAGTGACAGGTTCAGTTCTGCCCTCGTTGCTCATGGAGAGAAGAAATCCCGGCAAGCCTGAAATATGGTCGGCATGGAAGTGCGTGATACATATAATATCAATGGGCTTGAATTTATTTTCGGAGTGTTTAAGGGCGATTTGCGTACCCTCTCCGCAGTCGATTAAAACAGAGTGTCCCATATGTTTTATGAGGCAGGCGGAAAGCCATCTGTTTTTAAGTGGCATAGTACCGCCTGTACCGAGAAGTGTCACTTCAAGCATGATAATTCTCCTTTCCGAAAATTTCCCTGCANNAAATTTTCAAATTCACTTTTAGTCATGGTGCAGTTGAGTATGTCAAGCAGGGCATTGGAAGTCAGCTTTTCAGGCAGGTGCATGGCTTTTTTTAAAATATCCCTGTTATGTGATGAATTCGGCGTACCCGTCAGACCGTAGGAAAATAAATCGGCTTTTGTGATGTCGCCGGCAGATTTTTTTGTTATGCCAAGCTCACATTCCGCACCTGATTTGGCTATTGCACGGCATAATATTTCTTCTGAGATTCCCTCAACACCAAGCTTGCCTTCTTTAGAGGGCTGGGCTTTTCTTTTTTCCTTTCCGAAGATGTCGGGGATATACGCATTTTTAATTTTATCATTCGGCACCGTGCCTTTCAGAAAATTTCGTATTACAAAGCCTGCCCCGTCGCTGTCTGTTAAAATCAAAATGCCTCTTGTCTGAGCAAGGTGACGGATTAAAATTTGTTTTTCCCTGTCCTTGAAAATGCCGAAGCCGTCAGTAGTGATGATAAGCCCGTCAATGAAGTTGGCAAGCTTGATTTTATCATATTTTCCCTCAACGATGATAGCCTCTTTTACTTTTATCATATATCCTCCCTGAGTGCAAGCATGATTTTTGTAATGAGCGTTTCAAGCAAAATTTTTGAATCAGCCCTTGTACTTTTTAATTTAATATCGGTCTGGAGAATGATGTCAAGGACTTTTCTCAAAACCGTTGTGGAATATTTTTTAGCATTGGCATTGGCTTTTTTAAGCACAAAATCACGTTTGCCGTATTTGAAGTCAGCAGAAACGTCTGCAATGGTTTTACCGCTTTCATTTGCCACTCGCATTCTGTACATATCTATATAAACAGAGCCTAAAGTGGAAAGGATAATTTCAGGTTTTTCATTCTGTTCAAAGAGCTGTGCAAGCTGAGAGTAAGCCCCTTGAAAATTTCCTGCCATGATACAGTCGGACAATGCAAAAATTCTTGTTTCGGTATTCTTCACGGTAAGTAATTTTATCATATCTTCCGTAATTTCAGAGCCGTTTGCATAGGCGGTGAGTTTTTGCAGTTCATTTCTTAAAAGCGTCATATCCGTTCCGCACAGGGAAATTATCTTTGAAGCATTGTAAGGTTTAAGAATACAGCCTGTTTTTTCTGCCCATGAAATGAGCTGTTTTTCAAGTGAGGAATTGTCTTTTTTGGCAAACTCGACAGCAATTCCGACTTTTTCGGCGGTGGCAGAAAATTTTTTGAATTTACCGTTTTTCTTTGCGTCAATGAGGAGCGTGGGCATGGAAAATATCAGCACTGTGCTTGGTGAAATGTCCGTGCAGAAGTTGTTGAACTCTTTGAAATCGCTTTCAGAGAGTGCCTCAAATTCAAAGTCACTGACGAGTATGCATTTATACTGTGCAGACATGGGAATCTGTTCACAAGCCGTGCATAACTCCTGTAAATCGGCATTTGCTCCGAATTTGATAAAATCAAATGTAGTTGCTTTTTTATTCGTCACTTTATTGACAAGGGAATTGGTATAATATTTGACAAGATATTTTTCTTCCCCGTAAATAAGATAAATTCTTTTAAAATCAGTTTTGGCAATTTCCTTTTTAAAGTCCTGTTCAGATGTCAGTTTAGCCAACCGTTTTCCCTCCTGATATGAATTTTGCCGTCAGGGTAAGCCCTGAGAGATATAGTTCCGCTGTGGTTTTCATCGGAAATAACTGTGACAGATGTATTGACAAGTTCAATGTTTTCAATACTGCCGTTTGTGATAAGTATATCCGTATCGAGCCAGCTTTCAGGCATATTTTTACAGTCTGTTTTTTCATGTATCACGAGCAGTTTCAAGCCGTTGAAAACTGCTTTGACAGCCATGCAGTTTTTTTGTTTTTGGGCGTGTATTTCGGCATGGTTATCTGTATAGAATGAAGTGCCGTCAATTTTGCCGTCAGTTTCGGATAAGAGAAATTTTATATTTTCCGTATATTTGTTTTCATCAAAGACTTGTACAGTCTGAACGGCATAATTTTCAAGAATGCGTTTAGAAAATGCCGTACAGGTATTTTTATCGTCAAGCAGGAGCATATAGGCAATTTGATATACACAGCTGTCTGTTAAGTAGTCGTCAAGTGCAGTTGATTTATAGTAGCTCCCTCCGCTTGAAAGCAGATAAGTCCTGTTATGGCAGTTGACAACGCATGAAATGCCGTCACCGACATCAAGTACGGATATTTTAATACTGCCGTTTTTGACGAGGCTGTCCCCGACAGAAAGTATGATAAAAGACATGACAGTTATCATTGCATAAATTTTAACGGCATTTCTGCCGAGTCTGAAAAAGAGTATTATCATTCCTGCCATCACAGAGGCTGTTGCCCAGAAAGGCACAAATTCCTGTGAAGCGACTATCAGTGCAAATGGCAGACGGGCGACAGCTTCTGCCACGTTGAATATATAATCCGTGAGAAAGCAGACAATCCATGCAAGAGGGGATAAGCCTGTTATTACCATGAAAACAGCGGTATAAATGAGCAGGGTGACGGCAAAGCTGACAAAAAGATTGGTGATAACGGCATATAAAGCCGTCTGTTTAAAAAAGATAATCGTCACGGGCAGGATAAAAATATATGCCGAAAGCGACACTGCCAATATATTGACAAGGGCTTTTATGAGAAATTTCAGTTTATCGGCAGGAATGCGTTCCAGTATCCATAAAGAAATTTTACGGCTGATAAGAAGAATGCCGAAAGTGGCACAGAAAGACATGATAAAGCTCACATCAGCGACTGCATAGGGATTGATAAAGCATATGACCAGTGCAGACAAGCCGAGTATATTGAAAGAGTCGGATTTTTTCAAAGTGATGTTTGCGGCAAGCACGAATATCTGCATCATACCTGCACGGACAACAGGGGTATGAAATCCTGTGACAGCCATGTATAAAAATAAAAATATCATGCACAGGGCAGAGGAAAGTTTTTTTCTTTTTCGGGTGACGAGCATGAAAAATCCAAGCATTAAATAGGTTATGACAGTCACATGAAAGCCCGATATAACGACTATGTGAGAAATGCCTGATGCACGGAGAATCTGCTTTTCATTGTCTTTGAGCTGATATTTATCACCTGTGAGGAGTGCATTGACAAAGCCTGCTTCACGTTCAGGCAGCAGTGAATTTATTTTATCTGTTATATATTTTCTTGCCATGAGTGCATAGTAATAGAAAGGCTTGCTGTCATTTTTAACAACCGTTTTAGGCTTTAAGCTGTCCATGCCTGCACGAATAGAAATTCCCTTTGAAAAGTTGTATAAATCCTGCAATGTATCGGTTTCACCGTAAAATGTAACAGTTGCTTTCAGAGTGTCAAAAGGCTCTATTTTGATTTTATATCTTGAAGATACAAGGACGGTATTATCATTTGTTTTTATCTTGTAGTAGTATCTGTCGTAGGATTGATAGGGCAGTTCGCACAGAACGCCCGAAATTTCGGAAGTTTCGCCTTTAAGGGAAACGCTTGGCATGATATAGGCATAAGTATAGCCCCACAGCATAGAAACGGCTGTAAAGGCTGTTATGAAAATAAGTGCAAATTTTCTTGATTTCTTTGCGAAAAGGCATATCACAAAGCCGACAAGAAACACTGCACATAATATTGAAAAAGCGTCTTTTCCCCAAAACAAAGCGACCGCCAATGCAGTGATATAAGTGATTCCGATGACTGCAAACGGTCGCTTCATTTTTCAAACCTCCGAATAATCAGCACATTTCGACTTTAAGTTCCGTACCGCCGAGAAGATGGAAATGCAGATGGAAAACAGTCTGACCTGCATTTTTGCCACAGTTGGTGACGATTCTGTAACCGCTTTCAGCGATGCCGAGTTCATGGGCAAGCTTAGAGGCAACTTCATAGATGTGGGCGATAACGGCACTGTTTTCAGCCGTCACTTCATTCACGGAAGAGATATGCATTTTGGGCACGATAAGCACATGAACAGGTGCCATAGGTGCAATGTCATAGAATGCATACACGCTGTCATCTTCATAGACTTTCTTTGAGGGAATTTCTCCGCTGATGATTTTACAAAACAAACAATCCATTTTTAAAAATCTCCTTTTAACAGAGTGGAGTGTTGGGAGTGGAGAGTGGAGCTGTCATGTTTTCCGCCCGATTCCCGAAATCCACTTTTTTAAATTTATTGAATTTAGTGCTTTGGAAAGAGCTGAATGTGGAATTTGCTCCACTCTCCGCTCTCCACACTAAATTTTCAGCATTTCTTCGGCATAGTCAAGAGTAGCCTGAGTGATTGCAACACCGCCGATAATTCTTGCAAGTTCATTTTTTCTGCCGTCATGGTCGAGGACATTTACATTTGTGTAAGTTTTGCCGTCACTGACAGTTTTATGAATTTTAAAGTGAGTGTCGGCAAGGGCGGCAATTTGTGCGAGGTGGGTGACACATACAACTTGACGGTTTTTTGAAACCTCTTTCAGTTTAAAGCCGACTTTCTGAGCGGCACTTCCGCTGATACCCGTATCGACTTCATCAAAGATAAGTGTATCAATATCATCTTTATCGGCAAGGACATTTTTAATGGCAAGCATCATTCTTGAAAGCTCACCGCCTGAGGCGATTTTGGCAACAGGCTTGGGTTCTTCACCGACATTTGTTGAAATGAGGATTTCAATGTCATCACAGCCCAGCGCATTCAAAGCACATTTTTTCTGACTGACAACAAGCTCTACATTGGGCATATCGAGAAAAGTCATTTCTTCTTTGACACGGGCGGAAAACTGTACAGAAATTTCTTTACGCTTTTCGGAAAGGCTTTCTGCAAGCCGTTGTGCATTTTTAAGGGCTTTCTGACAGTTTTCTTGAAGCTGTTCACGGTTTTCTTCATACCTTTCCAGGTATTCCAGTTCCCGTTTTGCATTGTCAAGGAATTGGAGCATTTCTTCTATGGTAGAGCCGTATTTTCTGGAAAGGCGCTGAATGAGGTCTATTCTGTCCTCGATTTCCTCAAGACTGCCGATGTCGGAGTCGGCACTGTCGGCAAGACCGGAAATTTCGCTTGTGCAGTCCTCCAGCTCATACAATGTACTTTGCATACGTTTAAGAACATCTTCACAGTCAGGCATATATTCTGTAATGTTTTCAAGGCAGGAACACGCATTTTCAAGCTGTTCAAGAATACCGCCTGTATCTTCACCGCCGTTTAAAACAGAGTGGGCTTCATTGAGGGAATTGGCAATTTTTTCTTTATTTTCAATAAGAGTTCTCTGTTCTTTGAGTTCCTCGAATTCTCCGATATACATATCAGCCTGTTCCAGTTCGCTGACTTGATACTGAAGCAGGTCAATTTTACGATTGCGTTCTGCCTCGTCAAACTCTGCTTTATCGAGTTCGGATTTCAATGCACGGTATTCCTGATAGGCTTTTGCATATTCGTCAATGCTATTTTTAAGATTGCCGAGCTTGTCAATGTAGTTAATATGAAGTTCGGGCGACATGAGTTCATAACTTTCATGCTGACCGTGAATGTTGATAAGATAGGTTCCAACAGCTTTGAGAATACCTACGGTTGCCGGTCTGCCGTTGATACGGCACTTTCCTTTGGAATTCAGGGAAATTTCCCTTTGAATGATAAGAGTGCCGTCATCTGTATCGAATCCGAATTCATGGAGGGTTTCAAGAGCCTTCGGGGAAATTTCATCAAATTCCGCACTGACAAAGGCACTTTCAGAGCCGTTTCTAATCAAGTCACGGGAAGTCCTGTTTCCAAGAATGGCATTAATGGAGTCTATGACAATAGATTTGCCTGCACCGGTTTCGCCTGTGAGAACGTTAAGACCGCCGGAAAAATCAATGCTTGTTTTTTCAATGACGGCAATATTTTCTATATACAAATTTTTTAACATAAGAAACCTCTTTTTTTCAGGAAAATGAAATGCTTTTATCGGATATAAGCTTTTTAAGGTCAGAAACAAGTCCTGCCGAAGCGGAATCCGAGCGTGTGGCAACAAATATAGTATCATCACCTGCAATAGTGCCTATGACGCCTGCACGGTTAGTGGAATCGAGTGCGGCACAGACTGCCTGAGCCATGCCGACTTTTGTTTTGATGACGACGAGGGCATGGGCATAGTCGATATTGGTGACGGCTGTTGAAAACAGATAGGAATTTGACTGGCTTTCATCTTCGGAAACGGTTTCGCAGGCATATTTATAAGCACCGTTTGAACCCGGTATTTTGACCAGCCGAAGTTCCTTTATATCTCTTGAAACAGTCGCCTGAGTAGCACTGAATCCCTCTGCATTGAGTTTTTCAAGCAGTTCCGACTGAGTTTCAATATCATTTTGTTTTATCAGTTCAAGTATTTTTGATTGTCGTTCTATTTTCATACCTGTCTGCCTTTCTCTGTGAACTTGTCGTTAAGGACTTTATAGAAAGATTTATCTTTAAGTTTGATAAGTTTGGTTTCAATTTTTGACGAGGTGATATAGATAATGTCAGAACGTGCAATAGTAATCGTTTTTGCACCGTCGAGAGTGAGATAGACCTGCGTATTGTCATCACAGGAGGCACTGACAGCAAGCTGTGATTTATGGCTGAAAACAACAGGTCTGGCAAAAAGGGAGTGTGAACATACGGGAGTCATTACGATACATTTCATGGTAGGCTCAACAACAGGACCGCCTGCCGCAAGGGAATAGGCACTTGAGCCTGTGGGAGTGGAGATGATAAGCCCGTCTGCACGGTAGCTGCATATATATCCTCTGTCCTCTGCAAGAGATACATCTATATCAATAAGCCGTGAAAGAGAGCCTCTTGAAATAACAGCATCATTCATGGCATAGAATTCATTGTTTTTGCAGGTGACTTTCAGCATCATTCTTTTTTCTATGGAATAATTTCCCTCTGCAATTCTCTGAAGCATATCGAGTTCATTGGGTTCAAGCTCTGCCACAAATCCAAGTCTGCCCGTATTGATGCCAAGTAAAGGCTTATCAAGGGGAGCCGATTTTCTTGCAGCGTGTATGATAGTACCGTCACCGCCTATGGTAAGCACCATGTCGCAGGATTTCAGCATTGTGTATTCACTGCCGAAAAAGATGATATTTTCATTTGTATAGAGTCTGCTGAGAGAACATTCCATTAATATCTGCATACCCAATTTCGACAATATTTTGACAGCCTGAAGAGAAGTTTCATAAGCCCCTTTTTTTGTCAGATTGGGCATAACAGCAATACTTTTTATTTTGCTCATAGTAATCACCGCTTATTTGTCAAGAGCATGATGGGAGTTTTCCACTACCTCATTGATATTGATTTCTTTGAGTGCGGAGGGGGTATCTGATTTACGGATATAAAGCAGATATTCAATATTGCCCTCAGGACCTTTGACGGGAGAGAAATCAAGGTCTAACACATCAAAGCCATTTTGAAGGCAAAAGTCATATATTTTTTGAATCACGTCTTTATGGACATTTTTATCTCTGACAACGCCGTTTTTGCCTACACTGTTTCTGCCTGCTTCAAACTGAGGTTTTATTAAACAGACGGCTGTACAGTCGCTTTTCAAAAGCGGTCTGACGGCAGGCAGGACAAGACAAAGCGATATGAAACATACGTCCACGCTGAAAAAGTCGATTTCATCGGGAATCAATTCTTTTGTGACGTATCTCACATTGGTACGCTCCAGATTGACGACTCTTTCGTCATTGCGTAATTTCCAGTCAAGCTGACCGTGACCGACATCGATGGAATAGACTTTTTTCGCCCCGTTCTGTAACATACAGTCGGTGAAACCGCCCGTTGAAGCCCCGATATCCATTGTGATTTTATCTTTCAGATTCAAGCCGAATACATCAACGGCTTTTTCGAGTTTCAGACCGCCACGGCTGACATATTTCAGTTTATTGCCACGCATTTCTATTTTGACATCTTCACTGTAAGTGGTACCGGGCTTGTCGGATTTCTGATTGTCAACATAGATAATGCCCGACATGATAACGGCTTTGGCTTTTTCACGGCTTTCGGCAAAGCCTTTTTCATAGACAAGTATATCAAGACGTTTTTTGGCAGACATTCCTCATTCCTCATTCCTAATTTCTAATTTCAATTTAATGCTTTCTGTATCGAGTCCCAGTTGATGAAGTGCGGATTGAGTTGTGCTTTGAGTTACATAGTTTTCTATCGCCGTAAGGTCAAATTTTCCTTGAAAGCCCGACTGATACAGCGAAAAACCGAATTTTTCCCCTACACCGCCGTTTTTTATTCCTTCTTCAAAAAAGTAAACTCTTTTGTAATTCAGTGCAATTTCAACAGCCTTTTCGGAAAAAGGCTCTATCCTGTTGAGTTTGAGTATGCAGATTTTTCTGTCGAGTTCATTTCCGGCAAGACAGACATCGGAAAAAGTTCTTCCGTATGTAATGATTAAATCGTCACTGTCAATGTCACCGTAAAGGCTGTAAGGCTCGGCGGACGGCTCGAAATCATCGGGCAGATATTTTTCTGTACCACGGGGATATCTCACGGCAGCCGTACCGCTTGTATGATAAATGGCTCTGTCAAGCATCAATTCCAATTCTTTGAAGCTGGACGGGGCATAGACCGTCACATTGGGAATGGTGCTTAAAAATGCAACGTCAAAAATGCCCTGATGTGTTTCGCCGTCCTCGCCGACAATGCCTGCACGGTCTACGGCAAGGACTACATGAAGATTCTGCAGGGCAGCGTCATGCAGAATCTGGTCATAGGCTCTCTGCAAAAAAGTGGAATACACCGCAAAAATCGGGATAATATCGCATGAGGCAAGACCGCCCGCAAATGTAACGGCGTGTTCTTCGGCAATACCGACATCAAAGAATCTGTCTTTATATTTTTTGGCAAATTCCGTCAAGCCCGTACCCGACGACATGGCGGCAGTGAGGGCACATATTTTTTTATCGTTTTCGGCAAGACGGCAAAGGTATTTCCCGAAAATATAGGAATAGCCCTTGGCGGAACTTTTCGGCTCACCCGTATCAATATCGAATGCGGAAACTCCATGAAACCCTGTCGGATTTTTTTCGGCAAATTCATAGCCCTTGCCCTTTTTCGTACAGACGTGTACAATGACAGGACCTTTTTTTCTTCGGGCAGCTTTGAGAGCCGTCACGAGCTGTGGAATATTATGTCCGTCAAAAGGACCGTAGTAGGTGAATCCCATCTGTTCAAAGATATTGTTCCTATGACCGAAAAATTCATCTCTTATCCAGTCTTTGATTTTTCTGACACCGTTGGCAAGGGAATTTCCGATCACGGGGATTTTTTCAAGAAAATCCTGTACCCTTGATTTAGCGTCAAGATAACTCGGCTTGATACGGGTTTTGGTGAGATATTTTGCCATAGAGCCGACATTTTTGGAGATAGACATTTTATTGTCATTGAGAATGATAATGAAATTCTTCTTGTATCTGCCTGCATT
>DBXL01000072.1:10136-12191 GCA_002309275.1 Ruminococcaceae bacterium UBA1213
CTTTCACTTCTTTTGGGGAATCCTGCAAGACCGTTTTCTTTTCGTATCGTGTGAATTTTATCTTTACGCCCTGTAATAATTTTATGTGCATAGCACTGATGTCCCACGTCCCAGACGATCTTATCATGGGGCATATCGAAAACTTTATGAATGGCAAGAGTGAGTTCGACGACACCCAAATTGGAAGCCAGATGACCGCCGTTTTCGGAAACGGTCGTAATAATGACATTTCTCAGTTCATCGGCAAGTTCATAAAGCTCATCGTCCGAAAGGTTTTTGATATCTGACGGAGAGTTGATATTATCTAAAATTTTATTGTCTGACATTTTTAAACTGCTCCAAAACATAGTTTTGAATCATTATACTATAGATTTCGGATTTATGCAATTATTTTTTTCTGTCACGGAGGTAGTAGGCGAAATTTTTGAGTTCTGTTATATCGCCGTCAAAGCTGTCAAGGCATTTCACGGCTTTTTCGGTCAGTTCACCGCTGATTTTCCGACATTCATCAAGCCCTAAAAGCGATATATAAGTGGATTTGTGATTTTCGATATCACTGCCGACAGTTTTTCCGAGAGTGGCGGTATCGGAAGTGACATCAAGCATATCGTCAACGATTTGAAAAGTAATGCCGATATTCATGGCATACTCTTTGGCGGCTTGAATCTGTTCAGGGGTTGCCCCTGCCGAGATACAGCCCATGACGCAGGCGGCAGCTATCAGAGCACCTGTTTTTTTCTCGTCCATCGTCTGCAAAGTTTCGAGAGGGATTTGTTTGTTTTCGCTTTCAAGGTCGATCATCTGACCGCCGATCATGCCGACAGCACCTGCATATTGTGCAAGGCATAAAGCGGCTTTGGCACATTTTTCATAGCCGTTGAGAGAAACGGCTTTTTCGGAAAGTGCGGTTTCAAAGGCAAGCGTCAAAAGACCGTCACCGCCCAGAAGTGCGGCAGCTTCTCCGAAAACCTTGTGATTGGTGGGCTTGCCACGCCTTAAATCATCATTATCCATGCATGGCAAATCGTCATGGATAAGAGAATAGGTGTGAATCATTTCGACGGCACACGCAAACGACATGGCATTTTTTTCACTTCCGCCGCAGAGTTTCGCAAATTCAAGCACAAGAAACGGTCTGATTCTCTTGCCGCCTGCCGAAAGGCTGTATTCCATAGAGGAAATGACGGTCTTGATGTTATCCTCTTTTTCGGGAAGATAAGATAACAATTCCTTTTCAAAATTTGGCATATCCATAATTTTATTCCTCCAATTCGGAAATCAAAGTAATTTTCTGTTCGGCATTTTTGAGAGTTTCATAACATTCTTTTGCCAATTTTGTACCCTTTTCAAACATCTCAATGGATTCCTCAAGAGAAAGTTTTCCGCTTTCCAACTGTTTGACGGTTTCTTCAAGCTGTAATATAGTTTCTTCATATTTCATTTTTAATTCCTCCCTGTAACTGTACATTCAATACTGCCGTCCGAAAGTACGACTTGTATTTTATCATTCGGATTTACCTGTGAAACGCTGTTAATGATATGCCCGTCCTTTTTGGTGACGGAATAGCCTCTTGAAAGTATTTTCAGCGGGCTTAATGTATCAAGTTTAGCCGTAAGCTGTGTGAAACGGCTGCTTTCCTGTGCCAATTTTTTGGTATAGGCATTTTTGAGCTTTGCCGAAAGCATATCAAAATACATCTGCCTGTTTTTGATGATATCATCGGGATTTTTCAAAGCCATTGAATTTGCGGATTTTTCATAACGCTGATATTCATACTGTAAGCGTCTTTGCATGGCGGCATGAATTTGATTCATGAAAATTTCCGTATCGGAAATCATGGTTTCGGTTCGTACAGCGGATACCAGTTCTGCCGCCGCAGAGGGAGTAGATGCCCTGACATCTGCCACGAAATCGCATATCGTGAAATCCGTTTCATGTCCGACAGCCGATACGATCGGAATTTCACATTCATAAACAGCCCTTGCAAGCGTTTCGTCATTGAATGCCCATAAATCCTCGATAGAACCGCCGCCCCTGCCGATAATGATAACGTC
>DBXL01000072.1:12237-12859 GCA_002309275.1 Ruminococcaceae bacterium UBA1213
CCCTGCACGAGTACGGGGCATAGAATGATTTCACCTGTGGGATAACGTCTTTTGAGTATACGGAAAATATCCTGTACCGCCGCCCCTGTCGGAGAAGTAATTACACCGATTTTTTTCGGGAATTTCGGCAGAGTTTTTTTATGTTCCAGTGCAAAAAGACCTTCCTTTTCAAGTTTGGCTTTGAGCTGTTCATAGGCTAAATTCAAAGCCCCTGCACCGTCGGGGTACATTTCATCTGCATTGATCTGATAAGTACCTGCTTTTTCATAGAGAGTGACACTTCCACGCATGATGACTTTCATGCCGCTTTTTGGAACGAATTGGAGAGAACTTGCTTTATTCGCAAACATGACGGCTTTTATCGTGCATTGATTTTCGTCTTTGAGAGAAAAATAAATATGCCCTGTGTAGTGAATGGTGAGATTGGAAATTTCGCCTTTGAGATAGATATATTTGAGTTTGCCGTCACTTTCCAGAATTGATTTGACATATTTGTTCAACTGTGAAACGGTTAATACTGTACTCATTGGAACACCTCTATTTTCAGTTGACCGTCCTGAGCGTCGGGCAAGTCATAGCCCAAATGCAGACAGGCGGCTTTTGTGATACATCTTCCACGGGG
>DBXL01000099.1 GCA_002309275.1 Ruminococcaceae bacterium UBA1213
TTTTCCTGTGAAAACTTTGTCGGCACAACGAATATAATTTTATATCCCCTGTTGAGTGCCGCAAATGCGATTCCAAGACCTGTATTTCCTGCCGTTGCCTCAACGATTGTACTGCCTTTTTTGAGAATGCCTTTTCTTTCGGCATCTTCTATCATGTATTTTCCGATTCTGTCCTTGACACTGCCTGACGGATTGAACAATTCCAATTTCGCATAGAGTTTCACATCATCGGGCAAATCAAGGTGATTCAATCTGACAAGCGGAGTATTTCCGATTAATTCCTGCATATCTTCATAGAGTGCCATCAATTATTCCTCACTTTCTGCAATAGCCTGTGCTATATCAGATAAAATATCATCAATATTTTCAATGCCTATGGAAAGACGGATAAGACCGTCTGTAATACCTATTTTCTGGCGAATTTCATATGGGATAGATGCGTGTGTCATGGTGGCGGGGTGGCATACAAGACTTTCGACACCGCCAAGACTTTCCGCCAATGCCACGAATTTCAGTGACTTGAAAAATTTCTTGATATTATAATTTTCATACAGTTCAAATGAAATCATCACACCGCCATTTTTAGCCTGTTTTTTATTTATCGCATAGCCCTGAGCGTCAGGCAGTCCGGGATAATACACTTTCTTGACTGCTTTATGTTCTTTCAGAAAATGAGCCGCTTTTTCGGCATTTTCAACATGACGGTCAAGACGTACTGCAAGTGTCTTTATTCCACGAATCAACAAAAAGCTGTCAAAAGGACCAAGCACACCGCCTGTGGAATTCTGTATAAAAGCAAGTTTCTTTGCAAGTTCACTGTCATTCACGACAACAAGACCTGCCACGACATCACTGTGACCGCCCAAATATTTTGTTGCACTATGAATGACAATATCAATACCGAGTTCAATCGGTCTTTGCAGATACGGTGTCATAAACGTGTTATCTACAATCGAAAGAATATGATGTTTTTTAGCAATATCGGCAACGGCTTTTAAATCCGTCACTGTGAGAAGCGGATTGGCAGGACTTTCAACAAGAATGGCTTTGACATCACTTGTAATTTTCTTTTCCAATTCGGGAATATTTGTTGTATCTTCAATGGAATAGCCTATTCCGAAATTATTGAAAATCTTATCAAGCACACGGAATGTACCGCCGTAAACATTACTTGAAATGAGAATTTTGTCACCTGTATGGAATAAACTCAATACAGCGGTAATTGCCGCCATTCCCGAGGCAAAGGCAAAGCCTGCTGTTCCGCTTTCAAGTTCTGCAATAAGGGCTTCCAGTGCGGCACGGGTGGGATTTCCTGTACGGGAATATTCCCATTTGGGTGTTTCACCGATACCGTTCTGTTCATAAGTGGAAGTCTGATAAATAGGCACATTGACTGCCTTTGTATATTCATCTCCGTAAATGCCCCCATGAATAAGGGCTGATTCGATATTTTTATATTCTGACATAATGATTACTCCTTATAACTCAAATTTTTTTCACTGTAATTTTCAAGCACTTTCAGCATATCTTCAGCTGTCTTTTTCGCACCTGCAAGGTCATGTTCGAGATAATTTCCGCATTCCTCTTTTTTACTGCCGGGGATTTCTCCCTCAAAATCGGCTATAAACTGAAAACTGTCCCGAACAAGCTCTATTGCCTGTTCATGTGAGATATTATCCCTTAACAGCAGATAAAACCCTGTACGGCACCCCATCGGTCCGACATAGATAACCGAATCGGAAAATTCACTGTTTCGTGCGAATGTGGCAAAAAGATGTTCTATCGTATGCAGTTCACCGTTTCCGAGATAATCGCTGTTATTGGGCTTTTTCATTCTTATATCGTAGGTCACAATATCCCCGTCAATGCGGGAAATGTAAATGCCCTTTTCAAGAATATTGTGATTGACCGTAAAACTCGCTATTTTTTTCATTGAACTCCCTCCCTGTAAGTCAAGATAAAATGTATATTCTCAAATGCCGTAATGCCGTCATCTCTGCCGTCAAAATAATGTTTCTGTATCATTTGCGGTGTTTCATGCTCCTCTATTTCAAAGCCGTATTTATCAAGCACAAAATTGATTTCCGAAAATGAATAGCCGTGAAGCATTTTTTCACCAAGTTTTTCCGTAATATCCGCAAGAGTATGCACTCTTTCGGAATTTTTTTCTTTAAGAGTCGTTTCATCGGGATAATCAAATACGATTTTCGCTGTTGTACGGCACAATTCACTTATTTTTTTGATTGTCTGCTCAAAAACGGGAAGTGTCAGATAATACGAAACTCCCAAAATGGCGAAAAATGACGGTATTTCGGGATTGAATCCTGCTTTCAGCAATTCCTCATTCATGTCATCTTTTGAAAAGTCTATCGGCACGAATACCAGATTTTTCGGGATATTCCATTCAAGCTCTTTTATTCTTTCACGCTTATATCTGCCTGTATCGGGGTGGTCAAGCTCAAAGATTTTTATATTGGGATTGTCATTCCTGAATGCAAAAGTATCCATTCCCGCCCCGCATATCACATATTGACATTTCGGATATTTTTCGGCAAATTCAAGAAGTTTTTCTTCTGCAAATGCGATTCTTGAAAGCGGTATGGGGGCAATATAGCGGTTCAGTTCGGAGAATATACGCTCCGTTTCCAAGTCCTCATTTTCATCTGTATGGCTCAGCTCAAAGTCATTCTGTATCAAATAACCGATTTTTTCAAATTCCTGCTTGCCCATCAGGTCATAGGCGAGGTAATCATCAAATATTTTTTTCTGCCCGACATTTGAATGACACGCACGGGCAAATGAACAAAGTTTTGCTGTAATGCTTTCCTGTGTTTCTATCATGCTTATCTTCCTTTCCGGCATAAAAAATACCGCCTGTACTGCAATGTCAGACAGACGGACAAACCTGTTTTACTCATCAATAAAACACTTTAAAAGCCGTCTGTGTCATTACAACAACACATACAGCATGAAAATACATGATTCAAATTTGTATTTCTGTAAACAAACATTTCAATTACCTCTTTTTTCATAATGAAAACATTGCTGTTGAAAGGTATCTTTCACCCGTATCGGGAAGTATCACTGCAATGATTTTTCCTTTATTTTCAGGACGTTTTGCAATCTCACCTGCAGCCCATACAGCTGCTCCCGAAGATATGCCTGCAAGAATTCCTTCTTTTTTGGCAAGTTCCCTGCCTGTTTTAAAGGCATCTTCATTTGTGACGCTGATAATTTCGTCATATATACCGGTATCAAGTATTTCAGGCACAAAGCCTGCTCCGATTCCTTGTATTTTATGCGGTCCGGGCTTTTTTCCGGAAAGTACCGCTGAACCTGCCGGTTCAACAGCCACTACTTGAATATTGGGATTTTTGCTTTTCAGATACTTTCCTGCACCCGAAATTGTACCGCCTGTGCCTACGCCTGCAACAAAAATATCCACTTTTCCGTCAGTATCATTCCATATTTCCGGACCTGTTGTTTCATAGTGTACTTTCGGATTGGCAGTGTTGGTGAACTGGCTTGGAATAAAACTATGTACATTTTGTGCTGCTAATTCCTGTGCCTTTTCAATAGCACCTTTCATGCCTTTGATACCCTCTGTCAAAACGACCTTTGCACCGTAGGCTTTTAAAAGATTTCTTCTTTCAATGCTCATCGTTTCCGGCATCGTCAGGATAACTTTATAGCCTCTTGCAGCAGCTACTGCCGCCAGTCCTATGCCTGTATTACCGCTCGTCGGCTCTATGATGACGGAATCAGGCTTTAAAAGTCCCTTTTCCTCTGCATCATCGATCATTGACTTGGCAATCCTGTCTTTTACACTTCCGGCAGGATTGAAATATTCCAGCTTGCCTAAAATTCTCGCTCCTGTTTTTTTACTCACCGTTTCAAGCTCCATAAGCGGCGTTTTTCCGATAAGCTCCGTAATTTTTTTATATGTGTTCATTCATCATTTCTCCATGCAGAATAATTCTTATATTACCTATGTATTTGGTAGGCTTATTATGTATGGTATTATCTCACATACAGCCGGTTTTGTCAAGATATTTTTTTTGCTTTACTTATAGGAGAATCCTATACCGAATATAAAAAAATACAGCAAACGATATAAAAAAATCTTTCGTTTACTGTATTTTGGATATGTCAGCTGTATTCTTTTACAATTTCGTCAATGCGGACACCGTTTTTCAGTTGTTCAAGCATGGAGCGGGCAGGATTGGTGTGTTTTTCAATTCGCTCATACAGCGGAGAAATATATATTTCTTCCCCGAAGCCTCTTTCACTGAGTCCCTGCCTGCAGATGTCAAGCACACCTTTGGCAAGGGAATATAAATCATTTTCATCTGTATAGGCAGGAATTTCTTTTTTGACAAGCTGTCTGCGGAGTTCAACCGCATTATAGCCTTTATGATAAAGAGAGGTATCACTTTTTATCAGGTTTTGAAGTTCCTCTGTTTTATTGAGCAGTCCCAAGTGAAATGCCGATACCGTCATAACATCGCTGATAGGCTGACAGCAGGCACTTCTGAATTCAACTGTCCCTCTGTATGTCAGGTCCTCAAACTTGAAAGTGCGGAGATATTCTATATCCTCCGGCTTTGGCTGAAACTCCATAGAGTGTATTTGATTATTTTCAAGATATTCTCCCGTGAGTTTTTCAAGAGTGAAATATTCCAGTATATTCACAGGCTTGAAATTCAGATATTTTCCCTCACGCTCTGCACAATAGATTGCCGTTGTAGAAATGTAATTCAATATGTCATCCACTGTTTTTATCTCACAGTCATACATTCCGACATTATGCGGATTGATACCGTGAGTGCTGTTTTCCCAGAGCATATCACGACAGCACAGCAGTCCTTCATTTTCCCCCAGTAAGACGGAATTGCTGAAAAGCAGGGCTTTTACGGGTTCAAGCTGATTGAATATATTGATAACTTCAGGCAATCTTTCTTTTGTAACATCAAGCTGTACCTGCGAGGCACTTGAAAACATACCAAATTGCGGGTATCTGTGAAAATACATTGGCAGCCATGCATATTTCGCAAAAGATGACAGATGATGAAACAGCATTTTATATCTGCCGTTTTCTATCGGAACATTGTGATTGACAAGTCTGTTGGGATTAATACCCATGCCTGTCAGGGTATAGTGATACGGTCTGAAAAAATCCTGTACAAAATCATAATATCTGCGGAAACGTCCGTGTATGGAGTGCAGTTCACTTTCCTTTCCGAATGAGAATTCCATGTTATTATATGAGCAGTCATAGGAAAAAATATCTCCGTTTTCCCTGTTCAGAGCGGAATAAATATTTCCCTGTTCATCAATGCCTGTGGGGGTAAAATGAAATTCTTTCAGAAATTCCCCTGTAAGCCGATGGACAATTTCAAAATCGACTGCCTTATGCTCCAGATTGACAATAGGCATTTCTATTTCTACACCGATGTAAAGATTCTTTTTATTTTCAGTGGGCTTGATATAGCGGTCATAAAGACGATTTCTTACTTCTTCTTTTGTCATAAATATCACCTACAAATTCGCAAAAATACGATAAAGCATTTTCATTGACTCTTCACTTTCAAAGTATTCATTGACATGGTTAGTTCCTGTTTTGATAAGCTTTCCTTTGTAATATGCCAATAGTCTTGTGAAAGGCATGGGCTGCCATTCTTCTTCACTCAGCGGTACAGTGGCTATTAAAATGGTATTGTCCTTTTCAAGATAATAAAGAGTACCTCTGCAATTTGTGTGTGCATAGAGATACTTTCCGTCTGAAAACAGCAAATTCAGCTTATTCTCCCTTGACATCTCACATATTATTTTATCAAACAGTGCAAAGCGTTCTTCAAATACAAGCCTTGCCCCTTTTTTATTCTGTGCTTCATTGAGTTTATCCGTCAGATACAGAAAAATTCTCTCACTGTCAGTATCACCTGTTTGTTTTTTGATATACGGATTCAGGGGGGCAAAATCGAAAATCGTGCCGTTATGCACAAGAGTCCAGCGTCTGCCGGTATTGTCCCTGCCCGTGAACGGGTGACAGTTTTTATATTCCACGTTTCCGATAGTGGCATAACGGATATGGGCAAGAAGGATTTTTTCTTTGACGGGCTGTGAAAGACGCTCTTTTAAATAATTGCTGTCTGATGCCCTGATACTCTCCTTTTCAATCAAGGCACCTTCACGGGAAATGCAGGCAAGTCCCCAGCCATGAGGCTGACTTTTGCTGTGGCTGTAAAATGTTTTCAGATAGCCGTTTACTTCCCAATCATTCAGTGAGGATAATCCGAATATTTCACACATATCCGACACTCCTTTGATATTCCCTTGCCAATGCGATTCCCTTATTCATATAGTCACTGCCAAAACGTCTGCTTACAATCTCCGCATAACTGTTTCCTGACTGCGTTTTCTCTGTCTGATATTCGATAACAGCACGGTATTCCGGAAAATTCTTCAATGCAAAATTCTTTATATCATCAAGAACTTTTTCGGCTCTGCGTTTTATCTCATCATTTCCAAAAATGGCAGCTGCTTTTATATCATTGACAGCTTTTATTTGTTCCGTACCCGTCAATTCATGCTCCGGCAGGGAAACAAGATACAGCATAAGCAAATGGATAAATTGTATATCCTCTGTAAAAATACCTGTGGGTGAAAGGGGATTGACATCTATCACTCTCAGTTCAATATGATTGACACCATTTTGAGCAAGGGCTTCCAGACTGTTTGCACCTCTCGGCTTTATCCTGACAGGATAATATAACTCCGAAACAGAACGTAAATTTCCGTCATTGATATATTTTTGAATGCTGTCTGTATAACTTTGTAAATCGCTGTAATCAAGTATCGGTATAAAATAATTCCAATATCCCCTTTCCGAACAGCGTATGGAAGAATACATATTGCTTTGTGTTCCTACGGTATCATCAGAAATCGGACTTGCTGCCGTCAGATAGACCACAAGCCATGCATATTCTACCAGTCTTGCCGCAAGTGTAAGATAAAAATGATTTTTGAAGTCAGCAAAATAATGATAGTTGCTTTGTTCAAAAGCAGCCTTAACAAGCTCCTGCGTAAAGGAAAAATTCAGGTGTATTCCTGAAAAAAGCATCTTGATTTTACCATACTTTTGGGCAAGATAACGCCTGTATATAGATTTGTTCCGTAAACTGCCCGTGTACTCTGCAACGGGTATTTCATCTTCACCGCTGATTTTCGGCGGATTGGAAAAACACCACAAAAATTCTTCATTCTCTTTCAGCTTGGCATTGACAAACTTCTGCAATTCCACAAGCTGTTCATTCACCTGTTCAGGCTCACGGAATACATCACTGATAAATTCTATCTGATTTTCGCAAAAATCACGGTCAATATTTCTATGGCTTTCAAAAGGATGAGGAGTCTGTGCAAGTCTTCCGTCCGCACTTACACGCAAACTTTCCCTTTCAATTCCAAATTCTGCCTGTGAAAGATATTTTCTGACAGTGTTATTATTTATATCTAAAAGCATGAACTCATCCCCATTTATAACATATATAACAGATAGATATGATATGTTTATTAAACATAATAGCCTATCTATTTGATAGGCTATTATATCATATTTTATTTTATGTGTCAATATCATAATTTTATTATAGAAATAAAAAATCATCTCCTGCGTAAAATAAAACAATCGGCAAAAATGATTTTGTCATTTCTGCCGATTGTTTTATTAAATCATAAATCAAAACAAAAAAGCCCTGCACATCTGTACAAGGCTATGAAATACAGAAAGTATGGACCAACAGGGACTCGAACCCCGGACC
>DBXL01000061.1:0-4509 GCA_002309275.1 Ruminococcaceae bacterium UBA1213
GTGCCGAAAGGAAATTTTCCGCCGTTCATACAGGGAGCGGAAGAACAGCTTACAGACATCACATGGCAGAGGGCAAAAAATTTATATGGTGATCCATTGCCTGAAATAGTAAAGGCGAGAATTGACAAGGAATTGAATTCTATTATAAAGAACGGATTTTCAGTTCTGTATATGACGGCACAAAAGCTGGTTGCAGATTCCAATGAGCATGGTTATCTGGTAGGCTCGAGAGGTTCTGTAGGTTCTTCATTTGTGGCAACGATGTCGGGAATATCGGAAGTAAATCCGCTTTGTCCGCATTATGTGTGTCCGAACTGCCATAACAGTGAGTTTTTCACAGACGGCAGTTATGGTTCGGGATTTGACCTTCCGCCGAAGAAGTGCCCGAACTGCAATACAGAGTATATGCGTGACGGGCATGATATACCGTTTGAAACATTTTTAGGATTCAAAGGAGATAAAACGCCTGATATAGACTTGAACTTTGCAGGAGAGTATCAGACAAGCTCACACAGATATACAGAAGAACTTTTTGGAAAAGAGAACGTGTTCAAAGCCGGTACAATAGGCACCGTTGCGGATAAAACGGCATTGGGCTTTGTCAAGAAGTATGAGGAGATAAAGGGATTGTCGCTGAACAGGGCAGAAGAACAAAGACTTGCAGAGGGCTGTACGGGAGTAAGGAGAACAACGGGACAGCACCCTGCCGGCATGGTAGTTGTACCGAGAACGAATGATGTATATGAATTTTGTCCGATACAGCGACCGGCGAATGACCAAAAGACAGAGATAATAACAACTCACTTTGATTTCCATTCCATACATGATACGGTATGCAAGCTTGATGAATTGGGGCATGATGTACCGACAATGTATCATTATCTTGAAGAATACACGAATATAAGTGTAATGGACATATCAATGAGTGATCCGGAAGTGATGTCGCTTTTCACGTCAACGAAAGCACTGGGAGTAACGCCTGATGACATCGATTCAAAGACAGGTACATTTTCCCTGCCGGAAGTGGGTACGGCATTTGTAAGAAATATGCTGATAGATACCCAGCCCAAGACATTTTCAGACTTACTGCAGGTATCGGGACTTTCACACGGTACAGATGTATGGATAGGCAATGCGGCGGACTTGATAGCAAAGAAAATATGCAATATATCGGAAGTTATCGGAACAAGAGATAATATCATGGTATATCTCATGCATAAAGGACTTGAGCCGGATATGTCGTTTAAAATCATGGAGATAGTGCGAAAGGGAAATGCAACAAAACTGCTGACAGAGGAGCATATCAAAGCAATGAAAGACCATGATGTACCGCAGTGGTATATAGATTCATGCATGAAGATAAAGTATATGTTTCCGAAGGCACACGCAGCGGCATATATGATAGCAACATTGAGATTGGGCTGGTATAAAGTGCATAAGCCTGTTGAATATTATGCGGCATATTTTACGGTAAAGAATGAAGATTTTGATGCAGTGCTTGTAGTGAAGGGCAGAACGGCAGTAAGAGCGAGAATGGAGGAGCTTAGCAATAAAATTTCCAATAAAGAGGCGACTGCCAAAGAAGAAACGACATATTCGGCATTGCAGATAGTCAATGAAATGCTTGCAAGGGGAATAGAGGTTTTGCCGATAGATATATATAAATCTGATTCAAAGAGATTTCTTGTTGAGAACGGGAAAATAAGACTGCCGTTTCTGGCATTGTCGGGAGTCGGAGAAGCAGCGGCAAACGGTCTTGCAGACGCAAAAAATGACGGTGAATTCACTTCGATAGAGGATTTTCAGCAGAGAGCCAGAGTTTCAAAGGCAGTAATAGATATGTTGAGGGATATAGGTGCATTTGGAGAGCTGCCTGAAAGCAGTCAGTTGAGATTTATGTAATTTAAATGAAAATGAAATTGGTAATGAACTTGATAATAATGGAAAAGTATGTTATAATACCGAAAAGACACTTGAATGAAAAATAGGAGAAAACTATGGAAAATAAAAAAGAAAATGCAGTTGTCACACCGGTTATGCCATTGAGAGGACTTGTAATATTTCCGAATTCAATACTTCACTTTGACATATCAAGGAATAAGTCAATGAAGGCACTGTCTGCAGCAATGAAAAGTGCAGAACAGCTTGTGTTCATCACGGCACAGAAAGATCCTTTTAATAATGATCCCAAGGAAGAGGACTTGTATAAAGTGGGTGTTGTTTCAAAGGTCTTGCAGATGGTGAGAATATCGGAAGATATAGTGAGAGTAGTAGTAAAGGGAATGTATCGTGCAGAGATGGTAGGCTGTCGTGAAAGGACAGGTTATCTAATGGCGATGTCGGAAGAATGTAAAACGATAAAGTCAGAATCTGATGTCAAGAATACTGCTTTTTTGAATGTAGCCAAGGAATTGTTTGATGATTATATCATGTTCAATGGAAGGATAGCACATGATATAGTAATGACAGTGCATGAAATGAAAGATGTGGGAATGCTTGCGGACTACATAGCGGATAATATCATCAGGAGCTATGAGAAGAAGCAGGTGATACTGGAAGCACTTGACGAAACAGAGAGAATGGAAAAAGTCATAGAGATGTTCAGGTATGAAAATGAAGTCATGTCGATTGAGGAGGATATTGCGGAAAAGACGAAAGAAGGCATGGATAATAACCAGAAGGAGTATTATTTGCGTGAAAAGCTGAGGGTTATCCGTGAAGAACTCGGTGACAGTGAAGACGTGACAGAAGAGATGTTTGAATATCATGAAAAAATATCTTCTCTGAAAACGACGGATGAAAACAAAGAGATACTTTTCAAAGAGGCGGCAAGGCTTGAAAAGATGTCGGGCAACTCACCGGAAGCGAATGTGATAAGAAATTATCTTGATGCGTGCATAGAACTGCCATGGGGTGTGTTTACAAAAGAAAAGTCTGATATAAAACGCATAGCGTCACATCTTGATAAAAATCACTACGGCTTGAAGAAAGTAAAGGAAAGTGTCATAGAGTCGCTGGCGGTGAGAAAGCTGAATCCGTCTATTAATGGACAGATTATGTGTCTTGCAGGACCGCCGGGAGTGGGAAAAACATCTATTGCTCATTCGATAGCTGATGCAACGGGCAGAAAATACCAGAGAATCGCATTGGGCGGAGTGCATGACGAGGCAGAAATCAGGGGACACAGACGCACCTATATAGGAGCAATGATGGGCAGGATAATGAATGCGGTAAAATTAGCAGGTTCAGCCAATCCGCTGATACTGCTTGATGAAGTGGATAAGCTTGGAAATGATTTCAGGGGCGATCCGACATCAGCACTGCTTGAGGTGCTTGACGGCGAGCAGAATTCCACGTTTTACGACCATTATGTAGATATGCCGTTTGATTTGAGTAAAGTCATGTTTGTAACTACTGCCAATGATTATACAGCGATACCGGCACCTCTGCTTGACAGAATGGATATTATTCATATAGGCAGTTATACAAGAGAGGAAAAATTCCATATAGCAAAGCTTCATCTCATATCCAAACAGCTCAAAAGGCATGGACTTACTGCAAGACAGTGCAAAATATCAGATGATGTGATATATGATATTATAGACAGTTATACAAGGGAATCGGGAGTGCGTTCACTCGAAAGGGATATTTCAAAAATTATGAATAAGATTTCTGTAAAAGTCGTTTCGGGCGAGCAGAAGTCAGTGAAAATAACGCTTGAAAATATAGAGGAGTATCTCGGTTCAAGAAAGTATAAGAATGATAATATGAGTAAGTCTGATGAAGTGGGAGTTGCAACGGGACTTGCATGGACAGCGGTAGGTGGAGAAACTTTGCCGGTTGAAGTTGCGGTAATGACGGGAACGGGTAAAATAGAATTGACAGGCTCACTTGGAGATGTGATGAAAGAGTCTGCCCATGCAGCTTATACATGTGTAAGGACAATGGCGGATAAGCTTTCTATCGACAAGGATTTTTATAAAGATAAGGATATACATATTCATGTGCCGGAGGGGGCTGTTCCCAAAGATGGACCGTCGGCAGGAATCACTATGGCAACGGCAATTACATCTGCATTGACGGGCATACCCGTTAAAAAAGATGTAGCCATGACAGGCGAGATAACGATAAGAGGACGAGTTTTGCCGATAGGTGGACTGAAAGAGAAAACAATGGCGGCGTATCGTCTTGGTATCAAGACGATAATCATACCGAGAGATAATCAGTCAGACCTTGATGAAGTGGATGATGTTGTAAAGAATGCAGTGGAATTTGTATTTGCGGACAATATCAATACGGTCCTTGATACAGCCCTTGTCAAGAATTAAGGAGGGGTTGCATGAATTTTCAGATAGCGGAATTTAAAGCGGCTTATGGGAAATCAAGTCAGCTGCCCGAAACGACTTTGCCGGAGGTAATTTTTTCCGGCAAGTCGAATGTAGGAAAATCTTCTCTTATCAATAAGATATTATATAGAAAGTCGATAGCAAGAGTCAGTTCACAGCCGGG
>DBXL01000061.1:4547-5586 GCA_002309275.1 Ruminococcaceae bacterium UBA1213
TTGCCGGGTTATGGCTATGCGAAAGTATCTCAGGCTGAAAAACAGAGATGGTCAGAATTGATGGAAGGGTATTTTGCACAGGAAAGGAATATTGCATTAGTTGTGCAAATATGTGATATGCGTCACAGTCCTACAAAAGATGATAGGACAATGATAGATTTTCTGTATCAGAATGATTATCCGTTTATCATTGCTTTGACGAAGATGGATAAACTGAAAAAATCCCAGCAGGTCAGGAGGCTTGAGGAACTCAGGGAGGAATTGTCTGATTATCCGGATATAAGATTGTGTCCGTGTTCATCGAATGACGGTACAGGCATAGATGAGATAAGAAAAATAATCGAAAAGAGTGTAGAGGAGTTTACAGAATGATAGAAGTAAGGAATCTGCACAAGGAATTTAAAAAGACAGTCAAAGAAGCGGGCTTGAAAGGAAGTGTAAAATCTCTTTTTCATCCGAAAACGGAAATTGTGCAGGCTGTAAAGGATATAAGCTTTGATGTAGAAAAGGGAGAAATACTGGGATTTATAGGACCGAACGGTGCAGGGAAATCCACTGTAATAAAAATGCTGACGGGGATATTAACGCCTACGTCAGGCACTTGCACGATAAATGGCAGGAATCCGACAGTAAACCGCAAGAGTTATGTAAAAGAGATAGGAGTTGTGTTTGGTCAAAGGACACAGTTATGGTGGGATTTGCCTCTGCGTGAAACATACAGTGTACTGAAAGAGATATATGAAGTGCCCGAAGAAGATTATAAAAAAAGAATGGCATTTTTGAATGAAGTGCTTGATTTGGAGAAATTCATAACAAGTCCTGTAAGAACGCTGTCACTTGGTCAGAGAATGAGGGCAGATATAGCCGCTTCTCTGCTGCACAATCCCAAAGTTTTATTTTTGGACGAGCCGACAATAGGTCTTGATGTAGTTGTGAAGAATAACATACGCAATGCAATAGGATATATCAACAAGCATGAAAACACGACTGTCATACTGACGACACATGACCTGGAAGATATAGAACTGCTTGCCAACAG
>DBXL01000116.1:0-1531 GCA_002309275.1 Ruminococcaceae bacterium UBA1213
TTTTCACGCTTTTTCAACTCAGGGATAACATTCCTGATAGCGTCATTGACTGCACCGATTCTTGCACCTCTCATACTTCCCGATATGTCTATGACAAAAAATACTACCATTGCACGCTTTTTTAAATTCGTCACAATGTTAGCCACGTCGGGTGTCGGTGTCGGCTGCTGCTTCACCTCTACACCTGTTTCAAGGGTATCAAAATCCCCAAAATCAAATGAATCCAAATCCAAACTAAAATCTGCCATTCTCTTTCACCTGTCTTTATATCAAATATTTTTCTTTCAAAATTTCTATCTCTTCATCGGATATTCCCAAAAATTTTATATATCCCATTACAGAACCATATTTTTCTTTCAAATATGCAAGGACTTTTTTCATAGGCTTTTCCGAAACGCCGTCCATTAAAAGTACCGCTTTTTCTGCTATTTCCTCATCATTCGTCTTTTCAAGAAAAATTCTTCTTGTATTTGCAATCCTCTCCGCATTGTACTCATTTGTGAGAAGATAGTCTTTTATAATCGTTTCTTCGTCAACTCCCAATGCAGATAAAATCAGCATTGCTCCAAGTCCTGTTCTGTCTTTACCGCTCGTGCAGTGCCACAATACAGCACCCTGAGCCTTTAACAAAATTTTCAAAAATTCCAAATAGCCTTTTTGTCCTACTTCGTTTTCAAGAAACGTGATATACATATCTTCTCCGAATATCCCCAGACTTTCAGCCGTTCCTATGAATTCCAGAAATTCTTCTGTACTCATCTCGAACAATCCGCCTTTATCGGCTTTTTTGCCAAGTTTACTGTCATCTATGATATTGACATGATGATACTCTGCACCGTCAGGAAAATTTGTTTTCACTCTCTCCATATCCATGCGAAAATCTATTACATCACTGACATGATATGTATTTTGCAAAATATATTTATCTTCATCGGATATGTTATCAAGCCTGCCTGTACGCAAAAGCATTCCGCTTTTCACGCTCATGCCGTCAATAGTCTTATATCCGCCAAGTTCACGGGCATTCCATACACTCGTCAACTCCACTCTCAACTCTCCACACTCCACTCTATTAAAACACCTTTGCTTTGATGTTTCCAAAATCTATGATAATTCCGGGTATCAGCGGTACAAACCCTTTCGGCTGTACTGCAACGGGTTCTTTATTCGGTATGATAAGAGTCCATGTATTGTTTGTGAGATTCCCTAAACCATATACATTTTTATCTCTCTGACTTGCACGCACAAGCCCTGCCACTGTACAGTAATCTTCACTGAGTTTGTCCACCTGACACGCATACAGCATACTGCCGGGGGCTAATGCGATAATATTTTCTTCCGTTCTGAGAAGCCTGCATTCTTTCGGCACGCTTGCGGGATTATATGCATTCACAAACTGCTCTCTGCCGTCAATTTTCACCAGCATTCCCCTTGCTCTGACAAGCACCTCTATCCATTGCAATTCTGTGATACGGCTGTCAATATCTTTCAAACCGTCTGTGAATGCCTTTGTGAAAGCTGCCTTTAAATC
>DBXL01000116.1:1595-5621 GCA_002309275.1 Ruminococcaceae bacterium UBA1213
TCATACACGAATATCGGACTTTCACCGAACAATTTCGCACCCACCTGATCGGTCAGAGGAAATTTTATGGTATATTGTCCCTCCAACGGGTGATCTATATAAAACAGTCTGAACAGTATCACGGCAAGAGAAAATCTGTCTGTATGCGTATTCGGTCTTGACCTGTCAAGAACAACTTCCGGTGCCATATACTTCGGCATTCCCTTTACTCCCAAATTCACTCCGTATGGGGCAACGTTGTCATTATCACATATCAATACATTTCCCGTATCGGGATCTATGAAAAAACTTCCTTCATTCAAATCCTGATAACTGTAACCCCTGCTGTGCAGAATACGAAAACTCTCTGCAAGATTCAGTGCCGCTTTAAAAAGCAGGTCCCATGTTCTGAACCTCACATCTCCAAGCAGAAATTCTCCGTATTCCTTGTAATTCTGCGGTCTTAACGGCATGATATACCCAAACTTTCCTCCGACTTTCTCCGTCAGTGCCACCGCCCACAGAAAATTATCATTCGGTTTTCCCATTTTTACATTATGGGCAAGATTATTATAAAATGCGTCTGACATCGGTATTTTACTATACCATTTCAATGCATACTCTTTCCCGTTATACTCTACTCTATATACTTCACCCTGTCCGCCCTCTGCTATATAATTGATAATTCTCGCTTGTGTGCCGGAATTAGCAATTCTTATCATTTCTCCGTTTCTCAATGTCGGCAAGGTTTTCTCCCCCTTTTTTTGAATCATATTTCTTACTTTCATTTTAATATTTTGACAATGCTTTGTCAATGTTTTTTATTTTATTGACAATTCTTTATTGACATAAATTTATTTAAATAGTATAATTTTTCTATAAAATATACGGAGGTTTTTTACTATGTGGATAAGAACTCAGGACAAAACTAAAATCGTCAATACCGACCAGATTCAAATCATGACTACTTCAAAAAGTTATGGTGTGCAGGACTCTGACGGAAAGGCTCTCACTTCTGCCATCATTTTCCAGCCTGTTCAGGGAAGTGTTGTATCTATGGGAGTCTATCATGATATTGAGGAATCACACGAAATCATGGACAAAATTATGGATTTTATTGCCTCTGGTGAGAAAACCGCTTTCCAGATGCCCTGACATTACTTTCAAAAGGAGGAATTTTCAGTGATACGAACTCTGGCAAAGTGTATCCGTGAATACAAGCTTGCCACCATACTTACACCTATTTTTATTTTATGCGAATCCCTGCTGGAAGTCTATCTCCCTTACAGAATGGCAGATATGATAGACTACTTCAGTATAAAAAATCCTGAAATGAAACAAATTATCATAAAAGGGCTTATCCTGCTTGGAATCGCTTTTTCATCTCTTCTTTTCAGTGCCTTTGCGGGCAAATATGCCGCTGTCGCTTCGGCAGGCTTTGCCAAAAATCTGCGTCACGATATGTTCTATAAAGTGCAGACTTTCTCTTTCGCCAATATAGACAAATTCTCTGCCGCAAGCCTCGTTACAAGAATGACTACCGATGTCACAAATATTCAAAACTCTTTTCAAATGATTCTCAGAATGGCTGTGCGTGCCCCCTCTATGATGATTTTTGCAATGATAATGTCTTTCAGAGTAAACTACTACCTCTCATGGATATTTGTTATCTTTATTCCCGTCATTGCTCTCGCTTTATTCATTATCATCAAATTTGCACACCCCATTTTTACAAAAGTTTTCAAAGTCTATGACAAACTCAATAACATAGTACAAGAAAATTTGCATGGAATAAGGGTTGTAAAATCTTTTGTCCGTGAGGAACACGAAACCGAAAAATTCAAAAGCATTTCTCAGCAGATATACGACAGCTTTTCCAAAGCCGAAAAATTGATTGCTTTCAATATGCCCGTCATGCAAATCTGCATTTACTCCTGTATCATGATAATTTCATGGTTTGCCGCACAATTCATTGTTGACGGCACGATGACAACAGGCGAACTTGTCAGCATGATGACTTATATCATGCAAATCCTTATGAGCCTTATGTTCCTCTCTATCGTCATGGTCATGGTCGTTATTTCAAGAGCCTCTGCGGAACGTGTTGCAGAAGTCCTCAATGAAAAACTTGACCTCACCAACTGTGACGAGCCTGTTAAAGAAATTCCTGACGGCTCTGTCAAATTTGAAAACGTCAGCTTCAGCTATGCAAAAGATGAAGAAAAACTTTGTCTTAAAGATGTCAATATCGAAATAAAATCCGGCGAAACTGTCGGTATTATCGGCGGTACAGGCTCTTCAAAATCTACTTTTGTACAGCTTATTCCACGTCTTTACGATACTACCAAAGGCACTGTCTATGTAGGCGGTCTTGATGTCAAAAAATATGACATAGAATCTCTCCGTGACAGCGTGGCTATGGTCCTTCAAAAAAATGTGCTGTTTTCCGGCACTGTAAAAGAAAATCTCCGCTGGGGCAATGCCAATGCCTCCGATGAAGAATTGATTGAAGTCTGCAAGCTGGCACAAGCTGATGACTTTATCCAAAATATGCCTGATAAATACGATACCTACATAGAACAGGGCGGTACCAATGTTTCAGGCGGTCAGCGTCAGCGTCTTTGTATTGCAAGAGCTTTGCTTAAAAAACCTAAAATTCTCATTCTTGACGACTCCACAAGTGCTGTCGATACCAAAACCGATGCCCTTATCCGAAAGGCTTTCCTTGAAAAAATTCCCCATACTACCAAAATTATCATTGCACAGCGTATATCCTCCGTTCAAGATGCAGATAAAATAATCGTTCTTGACAACGGTATTATCAATGCTGTCGGAAATCATCAACAACTCCTTCAATCTAATAAAATCTATCAGGAAGTATTCTATTCACAGCAGAAAGGAAGTGTTGAACAATGAATGCAAAAGGCGGTATAAAAGCCCCAACCGGCAAACGTGGATTTGCTCCCCCTGCTAAAATGTCAAATCCCATGCCTACTATCAAACGTCTTATGTCTTACATGAAAAACTATAAAGGCAGATTTGTATTTGTACTCATATGTATCCTCCTCAGTGCAGGTGCAGGCGTTGCAAGCTCTGTTTTTATACAAGTCCTCATTGACAACTTCATCACTCCCATGATAAAAAATAAAAGCCACGATTTCAGCGGACTCCTTTCTGCTATGGCTCTGATGGGGGCTATCCTTCTTTTAGGCGTGCTGGCAACTCTCCTCTATAACGTAATTATGGTCACTATCTCTCAGGGAATTCAGAAAAAAATCCGTGATGAAATGTTTGAGCATATGCAGAAACTCCCTGTCAGATTCTTTGACACACACACTCACGGCGACCTTATGAGCCGTTACACTAATGACACGGATACACTCCGTCAAATGCTCTCCATGAGTATTCCTCAAATGTTTTCTTCCCTCATTACAATCGTTGCTGTATTCTTTGCTATGGTCGCAATCAATTTCTGGATGACTTTATTTGTTCTTCTCTTTGTCGGAATTATGATGTTCATTACAAAGAAAATTGCAGGAAATAGTGCAAGATACTTTATCAAACAACAACAACAACTTGGTGATGTCAACGGCTACATTGAAGAAATGATAAACGGTCAGAAAGTTATCAAAGTATTCTGCCACGAGGAAAAAACAAAAGAAGTCTTTGACAAAAAAAATGCCGACCTCTGCGACAGTGCCACTAATGCCAATACTTTTGTCAATATCCTTATGCCCGTTATGAACAATCTCGGCAATATTCAGTATGTCCTGATTGCAATCGTTGGAG
This sequence comes from Ruminococcaceae bacterium UBA1213, assembly GCA_002309275.1. GTDB lineage: Bacteria > Bacillota > Clostridia > Oscillospirales > Acutalibacteraceae > UBA1213. Next base: position 5,364 of record DBXL01000116.1, read on the forward strand.
CAGCTCTGGCTATCTATGGCATAAGCCCTGTCACTCTCGGCACTATCGCCTCTTTCCTCCAGCTTTCCAAAAACTTTACCCGCCCTATCGGCGAAATCTCCAACCAGTTCAATTCTATCATTATGGCTCTGGCAGGTGCAGAACGTATTTTTGCCCTCCTCGATGAAGAAATCGAACAGGATAACGGCTATGTTACTCTTGTTAATGCCAAATACGACAAAGAAGACAATCTCATTGAAACTGATGAACGTACAGAAA
>DBXL01000116.1:5643-9243 GCA_002309275.1 Ruminococcaceae bacterium UBA1213
GTGGTAATGTCGTTATGCATGATGTGGATTTCGGCTATGTCCCTGAAAAAATCGTTCTCCACAACGTATCCCTCAATGCTGTTTCAGGTCAGAAAATTGCTTTTGTCGGTGCAACCGGTGCAGGCAAAACTACTATTACCAACCTCATCAACAGATTCTATGATATTGATGATGGTAAAATCCGTTATGACGGCATTAACATCAACAAAATTAAAAAAGCCGATTTGAGAAAATCTCTTGGAATCGTTCTCCAAGATGTTCACCTCTTTACAGGAACTGTCATGGAAAATATACGCTACGGCAAACTTGATGCAACAGATGAAGAATGCATTGCTGCTGCCAAACTTGCCAATGCTCATAACTTTATATCACGTCTGCCTGACGGCTATAATACGGTTATCACCGGTGATGGCGGTCAGCTTTCACAAGGTCAATGCCAGCTCATTTCCATTGCAAGAGCTGCTGTTGCCGATCCCCCTGTTATGATTCTTGACGAGGCTACTTCAAGCATTGATACCCGTACAGAAGCCCTCGTACAAAAAGGTATGGACGGCTTAATGTACGGCAGAACAGTCTTTGTCATTGCACACAGACTTTCAACCGTTCAAAACTCTGACTTAATCATGGTTCTTGAACTCGGCAGAGTTATCGAAAAAGGTACACATGATGAACTTATCGCCCAAAAAGGCAAGTATTATCAGCTTTATACAGGTGCATTTGAATTATCTTAAACATAAAAAGCAGTTTTCCCTAAAAAGAAAACTGCTTTTTTCAAGACAACAAGAAAGGATTTTTTACTATGACTCTTACCGATATTTTTGAACTGCAAAAGGAAATCTCTCAATGCAAAAATCCCTCTGACATACAAAAACTTTTTGATGACAACGGCGAGGACTGCGACATCAAAACCGCTGAACTGATACTCAATTCAACTACAAAATTCACCATTTCCGAACAGAATGACGCTTTTATCAATTCCAAACTCATTTTCTGCCCCGACTGCAAAAATTCTCTCCCAGACAAGATTTTAAGCAGTGCCGTTGAAGTCACCTCTCTCAGCGATATAATACATTTCGGGTGCTGTGAATGCGGTACTATGTGGAATATTGAAACCAAACATCACGGAAAAGATTCTTTATATATCACCTAAACCCCAAAAAGCAGTTTTCTCTTTGGAAAACTGCTTTTTCTTTATCAGGTATTATTCAATGTATCTGCCATAAATCTGCTCGGCTTTTTCGGCTTTTCGGGCTTTATTTTTTTACCCCTCAGTTTCCTTGCCTCAACCGCTATCTTTTTATTCTCCGGTGCAAAATTTTCTGTCACTTTCTCAAACACTTCATCCTCTTCTATTGAATTCAGCAAAATATATGTGATTATCCCCTTTACATCAAGGTCGCCTGCATCATACAAATCCGAAAGTGCCTTTGAAAACTTCTCCGCTGTGCCTTTATTCAGCGTCTTTACATATCCCCTGAATTTCGGCATGATTTTTTCATCTGCAAATGTGATTCCCCTGAAACTCTCATAATGTGCCTTTTCATACGCTATCTCATCACGAAGTTCAGGAAAATATGTGACCATTCTGTTTGCAAAGAATAACGGATCACTTGTGCTTTCACCGTCTTTTTTGGATTTCTTCTGCTTCTGTACGGCAACCTGTTTCGGTCCTCTTATCGTTTCCGCAAAATCCTCTGCAATATTTTCCGCATCTCTTGCCGTGTCCGTTTCCGGATCAAACAGCCATGTTGCTACCGTTTTCCATGTATTATCAGGCTCGCCGTCCTCCATTCCGCATGAACGCAAAAGCACTCTCCTTTTATCGAAATAATACACAATACTATATGCAATATCTCCTGTGTAAAGTGCTGTCATCTCTTTATCGGACTGTGCCACGTTCTGCTTTTTATATCCCTTGGCAAGAAGTATTCCTTCAACCTTGCCTGTGATAATTTCAAATGCTCTCTCTAATTCCATTTTTTCTCACTCCATAAAAATAATAAATCCATTATACTATATATTTTCTGATTTGTCACGCTTTTTTTATTGAAAACTGTTGCGAAAATCCTCCATTCATTGTATAATGAACTCGATGATAAAAGAAGAAAGGATTTTTTACTATGAAACTCATTACTAAAATAGTTGAGGGTGCAAAGGATATTCTCCCTGCTGACAGCTATAAATGGCAGTTCGTTGAGGATATTATGCGTAAACAGGCTTTGTCCTATGGCTTTAAGGAAATAAGAACTCCTGTTTTTGAGCATACCGAACTTTTTGAAAGAGGCGTAGGCGATACTACCGACGTTGTTCAGAAAGAAATGTACACCTTCAAAACCAAAGGCGACAAGTCCATTACTCTCAAACCCGAAGGTACAGCGGGTGCGGCAAGAGCTATTCTTGAAAACGGTGTTTATAATGACGGCTATCCCATTAAAGCCTATTATATTACTCCCTGCTATCGCTATGAACGTGCCCAGAAAGGTAGGCAACGTGAATTTCATCAGTTCGGTCTTGAGGTCTATGGTGCAGGCTCCTATTTTGCAGATGCAGAAGTTATCTGTGCGGCAAAATCTGTTTTCGACAGGCTCGGCATTAAAAATATCAGCCTTGAACTCAATTCAATAGGCTGTAAAAACTGCCGCCCCAATTATCACAAGGCTCTCAAAGAATACTTTGCAAGCCATGAAACAGAATTATGTGACACTTGCCGTTCAAGGCTTGACAAGAACCCTATGAGAATTCTTGACTGCAAAAGCCCGATTTGCTCGGAAATTGCCAAAAATGCCCCCGTTGTACTTGACTATCTCTGTGAGGAGTGTCAGGAACATTTTGACGGCGTGAAAAAATGCCTTGACTCTGCTGATGTCAAATATACAATCAATCCTCAAATTGTAAGAGGTCTTGACTACTATACAAGAACGGTTTTTGAATTCGTTTCAAACAACATCGGTGCACAGGGTACAGTCTGCGGCGGCGGTCGTTATGACGGCTTGATGGAAGAACTCGGCGGACAGCCCACTCCCTCTCTTGGCTTTGGCATGGGTATCGAAAGGCTTTTACTTGTTCTCGAAAACGAAAATATAGAAATTCCCAAACCGCCTGTTTGTGACTTGTATGTCATCGGCTTGGGCGACAATGCAAAAATTAAAGCCTTTAATATCGTTGAGGGTGTCAGAAATTCCTCTCTGATTGCTGAAACCGATATTGTCGGCAGAAATCTTAAAAAACAGATGATGTATGCCAACAAAATCAATGCTAAATTCACTATGGTCATAGGCGACAGCGAAATTGAAAATAACAAGGCTAAACTTCGCAATATGGCTACAAAAGAAGAAAAGGAAATCTCCCTTGATGAGAATTTCTTCAGCGAATTCTTTGCGGCATACACCGAAAACGAAAATCAATCACTTTTTAATATTATCAATGAAATGTAAAGGAAGTAATGACAATGGCAGAATTTATGACAGGCTTGAAACGCACTAATTACTGTGGTGAACTGCGTGCAAGCGACATTGGAAAAGAAGTTGTTTTATGCGGTTGGGTACAGCGTCAGCGTGACCTCGGACAGCTTATTTTTATAGACCTCCGTGACAGAACAGG
>DBXL01000180.1:0-358 GCA_002309275.1 Ruminococcaceae bacterium UBA1213
TCTATCGCACCAAACGGCTCGTCCATCAGTAAAATATCGGTATCCATAGCCAAAGCCCTTGCAATAGCAACTCTCTGCTGCATACCGCCCGAAAGCTGTGACGGATATTTATTTTTGAACTGCTCCAATCCGACTTTATCGAGAAATTCATCAGCTATTTTATATCTTTCGGAACGGCTTGCGGAATGGTTGACCTGCTTTATTCCGAAAGCGACATTTTTTCTGGCAGTCATCCACGGAAACAGGGAATAATGCTGAAATACGACTCCTCTGTCCGTGCCTGTGCCATTGATTTTTTCACCGTTGATGAGAATTTCACCGTCTGTTGGGGCATTGATACCCTCCAGAATACTCAAAA
>DBXL01000180.1:386-5052 GCA_002309275.1 Ruminococcaceae bacterium UBA1213
CAGCCGCTGGAGCCTATCACACTGACAAATTCGCCCTCCTCAATGGAGAAACTTACATCTTTCAATGCAGTAAAACTCTTTTTCTTTTCGGTGTAATCTACCGTTAAATGATTTATCTCAATTTTACTCATATACACTCATCTCATATCATTCAAATTCATCAAAATGCTTTTTCAATTCCTCATAAATTTTATCATCAGGATTTTCTGTAATAAGACTTTCAAGGGCATTTTTATAAATATCCGTATTGTAGAGCTTGTCAATGTCATAATCTTCCGTGTAGCCAAGCTCTACAATGGAATTTTTCAAAGCCACTGTACCCTGTTTATCGGGATCGGGAACAGATGTGCCGTAACCGCCATATAATTCCGTATTTATCAGATTTTCTTCAATGTCAATGTATTTTTTAACGTCTTTGACAGTCTGTTCTTTGTTCTCCTGAGTGAATTTATAAGCTTTTATCAATGCTCTTTCAAATGCCTTGTAGGAATTCGGATATTTTTTCAAAGCCTCCGTTGCGGCTACCTGACGGCAGCAGGGCTGATTTTCAAGCAAAGGCTCTTCCGAGCAGCGATACACGATTTTATATCCCTGACTTTCGGCAAGTGATGTATAGGGTGAATATGCCGATACAGCGTCAATGGTGTCATTCTGGAGAGCGTTATACGCATCTTTCTGACTGTCGAAATAAACGATATTTACTTTATCTTTGCCCTCGCCTATTGCAATGCCTTTATCTTTCAGGAGTATCTGCAATTCGGCATCCTGTACGCTGTTTTTGACGGAAGCAACATTTCTGCCTTTCAGAATGGAAACGTCCCATTCGCTCAATCCCTCAACATATTCGGGTTTGATAACATAGCCGTGACCGTTTGTCATTGCACCGCCAAAAATTGTTAAATCGTGTCCTTTACTCTGAAAAGTAATCGACGGTACGGAACCGATAAAGGCAACGTCCAATTTTTCGGATTCCAAGCCCGTTGAAAGCTCTGCCGCTGATGAAAATAACGTCAGTGTCACATCAAGTCCTTCTTCTTCAAAATAGCCTTCCTCTTTTGCAACAAATCCTAAAAGATGTGCCGTTGAATTGAGGTGTCCCAGATTGAAGCTTGTTTTTTCGAGTGAATTTGATTCTGTATTTGTTGATGTTGAATTATCGTTACTATTTGAAGATGTATTTTGTGAAACATCGTTGCAGCCTGCAAAAGCTGTTATTGTAAGTGCTGCCAAAAGTACAGCTATTATCTTTTTATTCATATCAATTTTTCCTTTCATCATTGAATTTTATTCCCCACAGCAATCGGGGATATGTGATTCTTCTTTATCTTTACAGCAATCGGGCTTTGAGGTATCATCTGATTTTTTGTGACAACAGCTTTTTTCACTGTCGGCTGCTATGGAAGATAAATTTTTATCCTCACTTGATACATTGTTTGTACAGCCCGATAAAAACCCCACTCCCAAAAACAATGTAAGTATTATCGCTGATATTTTACGTTTCATACTTTTTTTCCTTTCTCACGGATAATATATTTGACTTGAAATTGGCAGCGTCAAGACTTTTTCCGAGTATCACAAACAATACTGCACCAACACTCGCCTGAATGAAATTCGGAAATATTTCCGCAACTGCCGCCGATACATCATAAAGCAACGCATTTGCTATAAAATAACCGCCTATTGTAACTATGGTTGTCGGTATCAGCATAAGCAAATTCGGCAGATTGATAATTTTTTCAAGCTTCGGACTGTCTTTCAAAAAATACTTTAACAGAAAAAACGGAAGTACATTCAACGCTTTTATAATCGCTGTCGGAACAGCCCATTGTGGATAGCCTGCCAATAAATCCGCAAGTCCTCCGCCGATGGCTGCCGCCGCAAATCCCAGAGGACCGGGCAAAACGCTTGCCGAAAGATATATCATACTGTCACCTGCATGAGCATAGCCAAGCGGTGCAGGTATTTTTACATAGGCTGTCGTTACGGTGATAAGTGCCGCAAACATCGCTGTCATGGCGGCATATTTGATTTTTTCATTGTTTCTCATCATTCATTTCCCCCTCAAAAATGGCATTAAAAAAGGAAGTCACTGCTGACTCCCTTTTAAGTGAATTGTTCGCACATCAATTCACATTCGGAAAGCACAGCAAGCCCTGACACAGAAAACCGCTTTCTGCGTGATACATATACAACAGTTCATACACATTTCAGTTATTCTTGTCATGGTGTTTTACTCCTTTCCGTTTCGATGTGCTTATTATAGCATGTGCTTTTTAATTTGTCTAATATCCGATAGGTATTATAGGTAATAGGCTCAGCCTATTACTCATTCAGTATATCAACGGCATTTTGATAGGCTATTCTCTCAAATTCCCTTGTCGTCAGATTGAGTTGATGAAATCTGCCTACTTCATCAATGGGATTCCATAAAGGAAAATCTGTTCCAAATAAAATTCGTTCTGCTCCGTAGCCGTGAATGTATTTCGTCACCTGTTCGGGAGATAAAAACATCATTGTACTTGAAATATCAAGAAAACAGTCCGTATCTTTGAGAATTGCAAAACCTTCTTCAAAAAGCGACCAACCGCCCAAATGGGCGGCTATCACCTGCAAATGCGGAAAATTATCAATGATATTTTTAAGTCTGCGTGGGTGAGAATAATCATATCTTTTGTCACCGCAATGAACGAGCAAAGGGATTTTTCCCTGCATATAGTCAAATACTTCAAATAATCTCCTGTCGTCCATATTGAAACGCTGTGTATCAGGGTGAAGTTTTATCCCCTGCAAGTTTGATTTTATGATAAAATCCGTTTCGGCAAGCATATTTTCACCGTCAGGGTGAAGTGTTCCGAATCCGTGAAATTCCCTGTGTAATTTTACTTCGTCAAGAATGAATTGATTGATATGATGTACCTGCTCAGGCTTTGTCGCAACAGGCAGTAAAACAAATTCCGATATGCCTGCATTTTTTCCGGCAGACAATAATTCTTCCCCTGTACCGCTGTGGGCAGGCTTTATATCATAGAAATCCCCCGTTGAAAGAGAGGCTTTTTCCGCTATTTTCGGGGGATAAATATGTGCGTGAAAGTCAATTATCTTCATTTTGCACTCCCAGATATTTCTTGAGTTCTTCAATATACATTTTTCCCACTCTGCTCAGATGTATATTTTTCTTTGTGATATAGCCTATTTTCATCTTACCGCCTTTGTGTTCACTGTCAGGCTCAAACGGTACGGCTATAAAATCACCGCCGTTAAGTTCCTCGCATATAATGCCCGAACAAAGTGTATAACCATTCAATCCTACCATCAAATTTAACATTGTCGCCCTGTCAGTCGCTTTAATGGTACGTGGATACTGATGATTGCTGAGTATCTCCTCCGCAAAATATACAGAACCGTTTCCGCCCTGCTCAAAGGATAAACTTGGATACTCTGCCAATTCATCAAAACGGATACTTTTTTTCTGTGCAAGGGGGTGACCTTTCCACAAATAAACGTATGCATCACAAGTGATAAGTTCATGAAATTCAAGTTTATTTGTACGAAAAAGTTTGGTAATAACAGGCGAATTGAAATCACTCAGATACAGCACGCCTATTTCACTCTTTAAATTGCTGACATCATCAATGACTTTTTGTGTACGCACTTCTCTTATGGCGAATTCATATTCATCTGTACTGAGCTGTTTCACCAATTCAACAAAGCTCTTGACGGCAAAAGAATAATGCTGTGTTGATACGGCAAATTTTTTCTTTATTTTACCCTTTTCACCGTATCTTTCGGAAATGACTTCATACTGACGGTACAATTCACGGGCATAAGAAATAAATTCCATGCCGTCACTCGTCAAAGTGACACCTCTGCCGCTTCTATGAAAAATAGAGATACCAAGTTCTTTTTCAAGCTCCCTGACGGATTCCGTCAAAGACGGCTGAGAAATATATAATATCTCACTTGCCTTATTGAAAGAACCCTGCTCTGATATAGTAATTGCATAATATATCTGTTGTAAAGTCATACTATCTTCCTATTCATATAAATTTTTGGTAAAGTACCTGTCGCCCCTGTCGGGAAAAATAACAACAATATTGCCTTTTGCACCGCCTGCAATCAGTTTTTTTGCAGCGGCAAGGGCTGCACCTGATGACGAACCTGCAAAAATGCCTTCTTTTTTGGCAAGCTCCCTTGCATTTTCAAAAGCCTCATCATCTGTCATTTTCACCACTGTGTCAACGAGCGTCATATCCATTGTATCGGCGATAAAATCATTTCCGATTCCTTCAATATTATAATCACCATGCTCACCACCGCCCATAGTTGAGCCGACAGGATCGGCAAGAACTCCCACAATATTATTATTTTTCTCCTTGAGATATTTCACTACACCCGAATAGGTACCGCCGCTGCCTGCACCTGCTACAAGATAATCAATATTGCCTTGCAAATCTTCATAAATTTCCTTGCCTGTGGTTTCATAGTGTGCAAGGGGATTGGCAGGATTCTTGAATTGTTCAAGCGTGACGGCATTCGGAATGGATTGACGAATTTCTTCCGCCTTTGCCCATGCACCAAGCATACCGCCCTCACGTGGAGTATTGACAATTTCCGCTCCCAAAGCTCTTAATAAAGTCTGTTTTTCCTGTGAAAACTTTGTCGGCAC
>DBXL01000108.1:0-2717 GCA_002309275.1 Ruminococcaceae bacterium UBA1213
ACAACTGGGACACCGTGTCCCAGTTGGTTATCTTTTTTGTTTTGCAGTCTGACTTGTCTGCTGTGTTTCCGAAACATCTTTTTTCATTTGTGCAAGTGTCTGATTGACCTTTGGGGACTGTGAACTATCATATATGACCGTAAATTTATCATCATCGGTCTTTTTGATATTGATAGGTATTTTTTCGCCCATCAATTTAAGGACTTGTTCTTCCGTAAGATTGGATTTTTTCATCAAACTGCCCTTGTTTACTTGCACTTGTGCCTGTTCTTCTTGCAGATTTAAGTTTCTCTCTGCCTGATTTGTCAGACCGTCAAGAATTTCAAACAAACTTTTATTTTCCATAGCCGATTTTTCAGCCGTATCTATTGCAGATTTGGCTATTTCCTCCGACTTTTCAAGGCTCAAAGGTGTTTCGGAGAACTTCATCAACGACTTTTCAAGTCCGTTCAACTTCTTGATTTTTGCCTGCAATTCGCTTTTCTGACCTGTCAGCTTTTTAATTTTCTCACTGATATTCACTTTTTGTACTTCCGTGTTGCTGTTTTTCAGTTTTTTATGCAGTCGTTCAAGTCTTTCATTGATGTCATTCATTTTCATCATCGCATTTAAAAGACTGTTCTGCTGTAAAGCCTGAATGCCGTTTGTATAAGCAATCTGTTTTGCGTCCGATTTTCTCAAATTCCTTACAAATGCCGAAAGAGAAAAAGCTATTTTCTGCTTTATGCGGATTTTTTCACGCTTTTGTTTTGCCTTGCGGATTTTCTTTTCAGCCTTTTTGATTTGCCTGTCAATCTTTTGAGAAGATTTGTCGATTTGATTTGAAAATGCCTTTGCAACGGGATTTAAGAACGGAAAAGCATTGTTTTTGACAAATTCATTCATCACTTTTATTGTCTTTTTGTTATCCTCTTTGACACTTTTCAATCTTTCGATTTTACTTTCAAGAGCATTGATTTTATCAATCTGTCTTGCCATAGCAACAGACTGCTTTTGAGTATTGTCCTGCATAAAGTTCTCGAAAAACTCTTGCTGTTCCTGACTTGATACAGCCTTTTTTGTTGCTTTCGGTTTGGACACTTCTTTCGGCTGAACTTCCTCTTGTACTTCTTCCTGTACTGTATCTTGTTTTTCTTCCTGCACAATTTCCTGTTCTGTTTCATCTTCTGACGGAAAATCAATTTTGCCAGTTTCCACGAATTTTTTATAGTTTTCTTCATCGGAAAAGACCACTACATTGTCACTGAAACCGCCTTTTTCTTTCATTTCCTTTTTCATCTTGTCCCAATGTTCAGCACCCTGCTGACTGCTGTTAGTGCCGTCTGTCCTTGAAAAATGTGTAAATTTGCCGTGAGGAAAAACACTGCATTTTTGTTCTTCATTGTCCTTAAACACTTTGAATTCCGTATTTACATACTGCCGTCCGTCCGTATGTGTTTCAAGAGATGTTGACACTTCCATATGATTTTGCGGATTATTGTAATCGCAGATGATATATCTCTGATTATCAGAAAAATCCAAATCATTGATATTATCTACTATATCCGTAAAATCAGATACTTGCTGTATATTTTTTTCTGCCATAAGTTCACCTCAAAATTCAACAACTGGGACACCGTGTCCCAGTTGTCTATTGTTTTTTACCTTTTCGGTTTGTTGCCTTGCGTGAGATTGTCACCGAGTTCACTTTCAAGACCGCCCATTTCATCTTTCTTGCCCTTTGTATCAAGTTCAGCGTTAAGTTGTGCCAGTCTTGCAGTTTTTTTCAAAAATTCCTGTTCTTTCGGAAACGGCTTTCCTAAATTTTCATTTATATCCTCAATAGCTTTTTTGCATTCGGCACATCTTGCAACTTTGTCTTTACACTGGTCTTTCAATTTATCCAACACATTATCCATTCTGCCTATGTTGTCTGTACCTAAATCAAAATAGTATTCGCCCTCTCTTTCAAGTCTTGCCTTGTAGCATTTTGAAAAACTATCGAACATTACCGAAAGATTGAAACCTTTATATTCACAATGGGCAGATACAAAGTCTTTATAACCTCCGCCCTGTCTGCAAGCATTTATATAGGCATTTTTTAAGGCTTCATTTGCTTCTTTTCTTTCGGTATAAGTCTTGCCGTTGATGGTTATTCCCTCAAACACTTTCTTGCCTTTTTCATCAAACACTGGCTGATGATTGTTTTCATAATACAAGAAGTCACTTTCATTTTTGGGAATGGATATTTCAAAGCCTTTTACTCGTTTTTGCAACCTGTCAATCTTATCTTCCATACTGTACTGTTCATCACGGTAGGCTTTTCTTTCAAGCTGTAATTTGGCAACATCTATATCCAATTCCATCTTCTCTTTGATACGTGGATCACCTATACAAAGTGCCTTGACTTCCGCATAAGAAAGAGTTGCTTCGTCCATATCATCACATTTTCTTTGGGGACTTTTAGAAGTCATTACCTGACTGATAAAGTTCTGTTTGCGTTCAAGCATTTGGAAAAGGTATGCGTCAAATGTATCTTTTGTACAGTAACGGTATAGATGAACTTTACTGTTTTTATTGCCCTGTCTGACCATTCGACCTCTACGCTGTTCCATATCGGCAGGACGATAGGGTGCGTCCAAATCGTGACTTGCAACAAGCCTATCCTGCACATTCGTTCCTGCACCCATTTTTGAAGTTGAACCGATAAGTACACGGATTTCTCCACTCCTGACTTT
>DBXL01000108.1:2734-3861 GCA_002309275.1 Ruminococcaceae bacterium UBA1213
GCAAACAGTTCTTCACGCTTGACTTCATTTGTCGCATCATGTATAAACGCTATCTGATTTTCGGGTATGCCCTTTTCGGTAAGTTTAGCTTTAATATCGCTGTAAACATTGAATTTACCGTCATTTTTCGGTGTGGAATAATCGCAGAAAATTAACTGTGTACCACGAATATCAGCCGTATCGCTCCATATATTGAAAACATTATCCACGCAAACATTCACCTTTGTACCCGATTCATCGGGCAGGTCGGGATTTATCAATCGCTGGTCAAGACCGATTTTTCTGCCGTCAGTCGTTATTTTCAGCATATTATCGACAGACGGATCAACGGCTCTGTTATGTATTGCCTCTGCTCTTTTGGAAAGTGTTTCAACAAGCTGTTTCTGCACCTCTGTCGGCTCAACCGCAACATTATGTATTTCACATTCGGGTATGCCGGGCAATTCAAGCGTTTCGGCTGTCTGAATATCCGCAAATTCTTTTACCATTGCCATCAGTTCGGGCAGATTGAAGAATTTTGAAAATCTCGTTTTGGCACGGTAACTGTTTCCTTCGGGAGTGAGTTCCATTTGCGTGACATTTTCTCCAAACGTACTTGCCCAACAGTCAAAATGTTCAAGATGTTTTTCACGGAGAGTATCCATCTGCAAATATCTCTGCATATTGTACATTTCGCAAAGCGTATTGCTGACGGGAGTACCCGTTGCAAATACAACGCCTTTACTGCCCGTAATCTCATCAAGATATTGTGTTTTCATAAACAAATCGGCTGTTTTCTGCACATCGGAAGATGTGGAAACACCCGATACATTCTGCATTTTCGTTGACAAAAACAGGTTTTTGAAAAGATGTGCTTCATCAACGAATAATTTATCAATGCCCAATTCTTCAAAAGTAACCGTATCATCTCTCGGACTGTCAAGCAGTTTTTTCAGTTTGGCTTCAAGATTAGCTTTTGTTTTTTCAGCCTCTTTTATCTGATAGCGTTCACCGTTCATCGCTTTCAGTTCTTCTATATTCCTGACGGTTTCCTCTATCTGAAATTCAATAAACTGTTCCTGTCTTTCAAGTGAGAGAGGTATTTTTTCAAGCTGTGAATGACCTATGATAATAGCGTCATAATTGCC
>DBXL01000108.1:3993-4334 GCA_002309275.1 Ruminococcaceae bacterium UBA1213
TGCAGTCCCAAACGCTTTCCCTCCATAGCAGCAGCTATCATCTCGTAACTTTTCCCTGCCCCAACCTCGTGTGCAAGCAGAGTATTTCCGCCATACAAGCACCTTGCGACAGCGTTCAACTGATGTTGACGGAGAGTTATTTCGGGATTCATGCCGACAAAATTCAAATGAGAACCATCATATTCACGGGGACGGGAACTGTTATAAATCGTGTTATAAGTATCGACTAAATCATCACGTCTTGATTTATCCGTGAATATCCATTCCTTGAATTTCTGCATGATTAAATCCTGTTTTGCCCTTGCTTTTGCCGTCTTGGTAGGATCAACAACATATTTTTC
>DBXL01000160.1:0-385 GCA_002309275.1 Ruminococcaceae bacterium UBA1213
AGGCTGTTTTTACGCAAAGACAGGATATGATAGGACCTAACTGCAACGGCTTTGATGAGATACTTTCCCTTGCCGATGATGAAGAGGAAGAAGAAGCAGTTTGGGATTTCGGCGGTACATTAGGCAGCAGAATGGGCGGTTATCCGTGTTTTATACAGAATCCGCCTGAATTTTACGAGGACGGTACGGCTGAAATTCTGCTTTTGCAGATAGATACAGATGACGGTGAAGGTACTTGCGGAATTATGTTTGGTGACAGCGGAAACTGTCAGTTTATGATTTCAAGGGAAGATTTGCTGAATAAAAATTTTGCGAATGTATATTACGATTGGGCTTGCTGTTGATAAATGGAGGTTTAGGGAATGAGAGAGGCACAATGGAAAGA
>DBXL01000160.1:584-13665 GCA_002309275.1 Ruminococcaceae bacterium UBA1213
CATACAGGCGTATTTCCCGAACAGGCTGTAAATTGGGATTTTGTTGATGAAAAGATAAAGAATGCAGGCAGACCGCTTAAAATCCTGAATATGTTTGCCTATACGGGAGCAGCAACATTGGCTTGTTTAAAAGCAGGTGCAAGTGTATGTCACGTTGACGCTTCAAAAGGAATGGTGCAGTGGGCAAAGGAAAATGCCGTTTCNNGCCTGTCAGATGGCTTGTAGATGATTGTGTGAAGTTCGTGCAGAGAGAGCAACGCCGGGGAAATAAATATGACGGCATTATCATGGATCCCCCGTCATACGGCAGGGGACCGAACGGAGAAGTCTGGAAATTGGAAGAACAGTTGTTTTCACTGGTAGAATTGTGTCTGCCGATATTGTCGGACAATGCCGAATTTTTCATATTGAATTCCTATACAACAGGATTATCGCCTGCTGTCATGGAGTATCTTTTGGGAGTAATGATAAAAAGCAAATTCGGCGGAATGGTGACAAGTTCGGAAATCGGCTTGCACGTCACGGAAAGCGGTCTGACGTTGCCATGCGGAAGTACGGCTATATGGCAGAGTTTATGGAGATAAATTTATGATAGAAGTAAAAGAAGTGTACTTTCAATATGAAGGTACAGAGGAAGAAAAGAAATATGCCCTGAACGGTGTGAACATGACGATAAATGACGGTGAATTTGTTGCCATAGTCGGTCACAATGGTTCAGGAAAATCCACGCTTGCAAAGCATTTCAATTCGATATATCTGCCGTCAACGGGAGATGTTATCGTTGACGGCATGAATACGGAAGATGATGAACACCTGTTTGATATAAGAAAAAAAGTGGGATTGGTTTTGCAGAATCCCGATAATCAGATAGTGGCAGGAATCGTTGAAGAAGATGTCGCATTCGGTTGTGAGAATTTAGGCATACCGCCCAAAGAAATCCGTGAACGTGTCGATAATGCATTGAAAGCGGTTGATATGTATGAATACAGGACACATTCTCCTGATAAGCTGTCAGGCGGTCAGAAGCAGAGAGTTGCTATTGCAGGGATAATTGCAATGGAGCCGGAATGTATCGTTCTTGATGAACCGACAGCCATGCTTGATCCGCAGGGCAGACAGGAAGTTATTTCGACGGTGCAGAAACTCAATAAAGAGCGTGGGATAACGATAATATTGATAACACACTATATGGAAGAGGCTGTTTTGGCTGACAGGGTTATCATGATGGACAGCGGAAAAGTTCTGACGGAAGGCACGCCGAGAGAGGTATTTGCACAGGTGGAAATGCTGAAAAAGCACCGTCTTGACGTACCGCAGGCGACAGAATTATGTTACAGGCTGAAAGGCTGTGGATATGAAGTACCGGATTGTGTGCTTAATGAGGAAGAGTGTGCAAAGGCACTTGTGAAATTGTTGAAAAGAGGTGCTGTATAAATGGCGGTGATAAAAGCAGAAAATATCCGTTTCGTATATGGCACGGGAACATCTTTTGAAAAGACGGCACTTTCTGATGTCAACTTTGAGATAGAGAAAGGCGAATTTATTGGAATTATCGGTCATACAGGTTCGGGAAAGTCAACGCTTGTACAGCTTTTGAACGGACTGTTAAAGCCGACTGACGGCAAGATATATTTAAACGGGAAGGACATATGGGAACAGCCTAAAAAAATCAGGAATGTCCGATTCAAAGTAGGAATGGTATTTCAGTATCCCGAATATCAGTTATTTGATGAAACGGTCTATAAAGATATATCGTACGGACCTAAAAATATGGGAATGAGTGAAGAGGAGATTGACGAGAAAGTCAGAAGTGCAGCGGAGTTTGTGGGACTGAAAAAGGAATTGTTGGATAAATCGCCGTTTGACCTGTCCGGCGGTGAAAAGAGGCGTGCAGCGATAGCGGGGGTAATTGCAATGGATCCCGAAGTGCTGATACTGGACGAGCCGACAGCAGGATTGGATCCGCTGGGCAGAGATGCTCTTCTTTCACAGATACAGGACTATCACGATGTAAGGAAGAATACCGTCATATTGGTATCGCACAGTATGGAAGATATTGCAAGGGTTGCAGACAGGATTCTTGTGATGAGCCACGGAGAGAAATATATGCTTGATACGCCTGAAAATGTATTTTCAAAGGGCAGGGAATTGGAAAAATTGGGCTTGCAAGTACCGCAGGTTACAAAAATCATGCTTTTGCTGAAAGAAANNNCGGCATAGACGTTGACCAGAATATATTGACGGTTGAACAGGCTTTTACAGAGATAGTCAATCATCTTGGAAGTTAAGGAGGGCAGGAAATGGTAAGAGATATTACACTTGGACAGTATATGCCCGGAAAATCAACGATACACCGTTTAGATGCCCGTGCAAAAATACTTTTGCTGATAGCCTATATTGTGTTTATATTTGTAGCAAAGAATTATATGTCACTCATGCTTATCACAATGGCATCACTTTTGGTAGTTTTGCTGACAAAAGTAAAATTTTCCATGTATGTAAAAAGCATGAAAGTAATATTATTTGTAGTAGTGCTGACGGGTATTTTAAATCTTTTTTACGGCACAGGGAATGTGCTTTGGGAATGGGGATTTATAAAGATAACAGACGGCGGTATTAATAATGCGATATTTGTAACAATAAGAATAGCAACGCTTGTACTGATAAGTTCGATACTGACATTTACAACGTCACCGTCAGACCTGACAGACGCATTGGAAAGGCTGATGAAACCGCTGAAAATATTTCATGTAAAGGTACATGACATAGCCATGATGATGACGATAGCATTGAGATTTATCCCTGTACTTCTGGAAGAAACGGATAAAATAATGAATGCACAGAAAGCAAGGGGTGCAGACATGGAAAGCGGAGGCATTATCAAAAGGATAAAGGCACTGATACCTGTATTGATACCGTTGTTTGTATCGTCATTCAGACGGGCAAATGACTTGGCAATGGCGATGGAATGCCGTTGCTATAACGGTGGAAATGGCAGAACCCGTATGAAACAGCTTCATTTTGGAGTAGTTGACCTGCTGGGACTGCTATTTTCAGTGATTGTATTTGCAGGAGTAGTTTTGTGTAATATCTATTTCGGTGCGGTGGTAAAATGAGAAATATACTTGTAAAGATGAAGTATGACGGGAAATACTATCACGGCTGGCAGATACAGAAAAATGCCGTGACGGTGCAGGAAACCTTTCAGAACGGCTTAAAAAGCATATTGGGGGAATTGCCTGATATAAAGGGGTGCAGCCGTACAGATTCGGGAGTACATGCTAATATGTATTGTCTGAATTTTCACACAGAGCATAAAATACCATGTGAAAGGCTTGTTCCCGCCCTTAACAGCAGGCTTCCGAAAAGCATGGCAGTAATGAGTGCAGAGGAAGCAGCAGAGGAGTTTCATGCAAGGTATTCCTGCAAAGGCAAGGAATATATATATAAAATATGGAATAATGCAGTAAGAGAGCCGTTTCTTGACGGTTATGCACTGCATTACTGGTATCAGATGGATATTGAAAGAATGAATGAGGCTTGTAAATATTTTATCGGAACACATGATTTCACATCATTCTGCACAGTGGATAATAAGAGGAAAAAAGGAGATTTTCACCGGACAATTACAGATTTGCACGTTGATAAAAGCGGAGATTTGATTACCGTTACGATAAGTGCAGACGGATTTTTGTATAACATGGTGAGGATAATAACAGGCACTTTAATAGGCGTATCTGAGGGGAAATTCAATCCGTCAGACATGGCTGAAATAATAAATTCACTTGACCGCACGAAAGCCGGTGTAACGGCACCGCCTGAAGGGCTGTATTTGAATAAAGTGATTTATTGAAAATGAGAGGGGAAATGAAAAATGAAGCTGGCACTTGCAGCAGACCACGGAGCATTTGAACTGAAGGAAAGCATTAAAAAACATCTTGAAGAAAAGGGAATAGAATACCATGATTTCGGGTGTTATTCAAAGGAATCCGTGGATTATCCGAGATATGCATATTATGCCGCATCGGCAGTGGCAAAAGGGGAGTATGAATTTGGAATTCTTTGCTGTACAACGGGGCTTGGAGTATCAATGGCGGCAAATAAAGTAAAAGGCATTCGAGCAGCGGTATGTACCAATGAAATGCTTGCAGAGATGACACGCAGGCATAACAATGCCAATGTCATCTGCATGGGACAGAATGTTGTTACAGAGGAGCTTGCCGATAAGATGATAGATATATTTATTTCAACGGGATTTGACGGAGGAAGGCATGAACGCAGAATAAACCTTTTGACAGATATTGAAAACGGAAAAGAACTTTGAAAAAAGCAGGACGGAAAGAAATCCGCCCTGCTTTTTTGAAAAATTGCTAATTGCTCATTGTTCAGCAGCCGCAGCCACAGCCGTTATTGTCACAGCCACAGCCATTGTTACCGCAGCCGCAGCCGTTATTGCCGCCGCAGCAGCAGAGGATTATAATGAGAAAGATTATCCAGCCACAGCCGCCGTTTCCGCCAAAAAATCCATTGTTACACATAATTGATTTCCTCCTTTGATTGATTATACTACATAATACTCTTTGGAAGAAAAAGTGTTACAGGATTTTCGGGAAAATAAAAAAATGCTTACAGCTCCAAAAAGCTGCAAGCAATATTTTTTATGAGTAGTCAACGACATCTATCCAGCTTTTGAGGAAATCTTCTTCACCCTCAATTCTCTTTACAAGCTGAGAAGCGGCAACAATCGGCAGCCACTGCTGAACATACTGTTTAGCGGTATCGGTTTTTTTGCAGAAGGTTTCAAGATAGAGGTCTGCAAGGTCCTTGTACCTGAGAGCAAAAATGAGGTAAGTTCTTGCGGCATCTGCAGCGGCATTACCCTGAGTAGCGTGTGACCAGTCTATGATATGGGGATTGCCGTCATTGTCAATAATAATATTGCTTGGATTAAAGTCGCCGTGACACACTTTATCGTGTTTCGGCATACTTTCAAGACGTGTATGCAGTTCATATCTTGTCGTTGCGTCGATGATATTGCCAAGGCTTGAAATTTTCCTGTTCATTTTGTCTTTGAGTTTGTTGAGGAGGGGAGCTTTTTTGCTTTGCACTTCTATCTGGAGGTCAACGAACTGATTCATATATTTTTCGATATTATCGGGATCTTCCTGCATTATATCGGCAAGCGTCTTTCCCTCAACGTATTCCATCGTAATAGCCCACTGACCGTTTATTACGGAAACGGCTTTGAGTGCAGGGATAGGCAGACCTGTTTCTTCTACTCTTGACTGATTGAGTGCTTCATTGAGTATATCAGATTTGGGAAACTTCTTTGAAAACAGCTTTACGGCATTTTCCCCGTCACGATATATAATTTTCTCTTTTCTTTCAGAAATTACTTCCATATAAATGCTCCTTTCGGTCATCATGTTTTTATACAAAAATCATTATACTACACTTTTTTAATAAAGTATAGATGTATTTTGCAGTAATTTTTATGCAGTTTTTTAAGTAAAATAGACAAACTTAATAATTTTTGCATATTTTATTATATAAATTTGATAGTATTCAAAAAGTATGTTGCTTTTATATGTGCGTATGTGCTATAATACGGGGGTACAAATTTTTTTGATAAGAGGATGATAAAAGTTGCTTAAACTGGAGAATATTTCATGGAGTACACCTGACGGTGTATCGGTACTGAGAAATCTGGATTTAGAAGTACCTGACGGAAAGCTTGTTGTATTGACGGGACCAAACGGCGGAGGAAAAACCACTCTTGCCAAGATAATTGCAGGCATATACAAGCAGGACAGCGGAAAAATATATCTTGATGGCAGGGATATTACAGATATTGATATAACAGAACGTGCCAAAATGGGAATCAGCTTTGCATTTCAGCAGCCTGTAAGATTCAAGGGAATCACCGTGCAGAAGCTGTTGGAGCTTTCGGCAGGAAAGAAGCTTGAAAGAGATGTAACGTGTGATATATTGAGTAAAGTAGGACTGTGTGCAGGGGAGTATGTAAACAGAGAAGTGAATGCCACCCTGTCAGGCGGAGAGATAAAGCGAATAGAAATAGCAACGGTGCTTGCAAGGCATTCCAAGCTGACGGTATTTGACGAGCCGGAGGCAGGCATTGACTTGTGGAGTTTCACGAATCTGATACACACATTTGAAGAGATGCGTAAAAATATCAATGGAACGATAATAATTATATCACATCAGGAAAGAATATTGAAAATAGCAGATGAAATAGCGATAGTTGCTGACGGAAAAATAAAGATGTCGGGAGCAGCGGAAGAAATGATGGAGAGCCTTGCGGAAAACAGGAGTATTATAGGCAGATGTTCAAAACAGGAGGCAATGTTTTAATGAAAGAGATAACGAAAGACCTTTTGAAAGAAATATCGGAGTGGAACGGAGAATTCAAAGGGGCGTATAATATAAGAGAAGATGGAGCATGTGTCGGCAGGGTATCCAGCAAGAATATAAGGATAGAGAGCAAGAAGGACCAGCCGGGACTTGAAATATTCATAGCAGCGAATACAAAGGGAGAAACAGTGTCTATACCGGCGTGTGTCACTCACGGAGATGTAGATGATTTGGTTTACAATGATTTTTATGTAGGTGAAAATGCAGATGTGATAATAGTGGCAGGGTGCGGAATACACACCGAAACAGGAGAGCCTGCCCGTCACAACGGCATACACAGATTTATTCTTGGAAAGAATTCAAAAGTAAAGTATCTTGAAAAGCACATTGGCACAGGTCATGGAACAGGTCTGAAGTCAATCGATCCTGTAACGGAAGCGGAATTGGATGAAAATGCGGTTCTTGAGATGGACACGGCACAGATAGGCGGAGTTGACAGGACTTTGAGAAAGACTGCTGCCAAACTGGGAGAAGGTGCAAAACTTCTGATAAGAGAGAGAATTCTGACGGAAAAAGACCAGACAGCAAAAACAGAGTTTTGTGTGGAGCTGAATGGAAAGGATTCGGGAGTTGACTTGATTTCACGTTCAGTGGCAAGGGGAAATTCCCATCAGGCTTATCATTCTGTTATCATAGGAAATGCCCCCTGTACAGGACATTCGGAGTGTGATGCCATTATATCGGAGAACGGTAAAGTTGATGCGGCTCCGGAACTTCATGCCCATGACACAGATGCGGCATTGATACATGAAGCGGCTATTGGAAAAATTGCAGGTGAGCAGATATTGAAACTGCGTACTTTGGGCATGACAGAGGAAGAGGCAGAGGCTACTATTATAGACGGATTTTTGAGTTAAAAAAATAAAAGATAAATATTTTTGCTTTTTCATACAAATACTACTTTAAAAGGTGGTTTTGTATGAAAAAGTTTTTTAAATGCAATATATTTCTTGTGGCGGTAGGCGGGATTCTATATGGAATGCTGGAGATTCTGTGGAGGCATTATACCCACTGGACAATGATTTTGACGGGGGGAACGTGTTTTGCGGTGCTGTACAGGATATTCAAAAAAATTGCTTTATGGTCTGTATGGCTGAAATGCGTGACGGGAAGTGCAGTGATAACCCTGACAGAGCTTATTGCAGGGTATATCTTCAATATCAAAATGCATATGAAAGTATGGGACTATTCCGGACAGCCTTTGAATTTTCACGGTCAGATATGCCCGTTATACAGTGTATTATGGGCAGTGCTGACATTGCCTATACTTGCGTTGTGCGGTTTTATCAGCAAAAAGCTCGAACTTTGAAAGAAAGCGATTTCTTTGTAATTTATAAAAAAGTACTTGAAGATTTGGAAAAAAAATGATATAATGCTATGTATGTTGCCCGTTGTTTTGCAGATAATAATACAGGGGCGAAAAAATGGGTAAAAAAAGTATGGAGAGTATGTCGGATTGTCCTGAAAGTGAAGAAATTCCCGAAGAAAAGACGGAAAGGCAGACAGGCAGTGTTATAGAAACAGGTTCTATCATATCGGACAATGGAAAATATGTTGTGCAGTGCATGACGATAATAGGTCAGATAGAGGGGCATTATATTCTTTCACCGCAGAATAAAACTACAAAGTATGAGCATATAATACCACAGCTGGTTGCAGTGGAGCAGGATGAGAGAATAGACGGTCTGCTGATAATATTGAATACGGTTGGCGGAGATGTCGAAGCCGGTCTTGCAATTGCAGAGCTTATGGCAGGAATGAAAAAACCGGTTGTATCGCTTGTACTTGGGGGAGGTCATTCAATAGGAGTGCCTATTGCGGTGGCTGCCAAGAAGTCTTTCATAGCCAAGTCTGCTACCATGACGATACACCCTGTAAGAATGAATGGTCTGATGTTGGGAGTACCGCAGGCATTCGAGTATTTTCAGAGAATGCAGCAGAGGATAACAACATTTGTGACAGAACATTCGGATATATCGGCAGAAAGATATAATCAGCTTGCCATGAATACAAGTGAGCTTGTAATGGATATAGGAACGATACTTGACGGACAGGATGCTGTTGATGAGGGACTTATCGACAGTATAGGAAATCTTAATGATGCGGTGAGTGCATTGTACAAGATGATAGACAGAAAAAAGTCGGGAAAACGCAGAAGCAAAAAATCATAAACGGCAGAAAACTTGATTCTGCCGCATAAAACAGGGGGTACATAGATGAATGTATTTGAGGCAATATTTCAGGGTATTGTGCAGGGCTTGACAGAATTTTTGCCGGTATCGAGCAGCGGACATCTGACAATATGTCAGCATATACTTGGAGTGAGTGAAGAGAATTTATTTTTTTCTGTCATGCTGCATATGGGCACGCTTGCCGCAGTCATAGCGGTATATGTCAGGCTGGTAGGAAGACTTTTCAAAGCTCTCGGCAGAGTATGCAAAAAGATGTTCAGTGGAAAATTCAAGATAAAAGACCTTGACGGAGAAGAAAATCTGGCATTTATGATAATCATAGGATTGCTGCCATTGTTTGTTATGTTTTTGCCGATAGGAAACGGAATGAAGCTGAAAGACCTTGCAGATTTGTTTGCCAAAGACGGATATTTCATAGTAGTGGGACTTTCACTTCTTGCAACAAGCGGCTTGCTCTACATAGGCAATAAGCAGAGTAAAAAGAATACCGAAAAGAATAAAAAGATAAGAAAACGTTATAGAATACCGGATGCACTTTGTGTAGGCTTTACACAGTGTCTGGCAGCACTTTTTCCGGGACTTTCAAGGTCAGGTTCAACGCTTGCGGCAAGTCAGCTCAGAGGCATGGATAAAAAAGTAGCACTTGATTATTCATTTTTGCTTGGCACGCCTGCAATAGTGGCAGCAGCCCTGCTTGAAGGAAAAGATGCACTTTTTCCCAAAGATGGTCATGCAGTTACAATAGAGTATTTTCCTGTGATAATAGGAATGCTGTTTGCAGCGGTAGTGGGATTTATTGCCATAAAGCTGTTCAAGTGGCTGCTCTCGACGGACAGAATGCATATATTTATTTTTTACACTGCAATAGTAGGTGCAGTGGTGCTTGTGATAAGTATTATAGAGCTTGCAACAGGCGAGAATATGTTTACGCACAATACCCTTGTATTTTAAAATTGTCGGGCAGCATTTTTGATGGGTGTTGCCCGATTTGCTTGAATTGAAAGGACAGAGGTGAGATATTTTTGGCAGAGAAACAAAACAAGCCTTCAAATGCCCAGAAACCCCCAAAAAGCAATCCGGCTTCCAAGAAACACGCAAAAAAGCCTGATGATAAAAAGCGGGCTGAAATAAAGAAATACATACAGCAGAAGAAACGAAGAAAAATGATAACACTTTATGTCATATCATTGTTTTTGGTATTGTTTTATTTTATTCCGGGAGAAAAGATATGGTTAGTGATACATGAGTATTATTGGGGACTGTTCGGATTTCTGGGAATATTCGTGCCGATACTGAATATATACTCTGCAAGGCAGATGAGAAAGAAAAAATTGATTTATCGTCTTGTATTCCAGATTATATTGTATTCAGTCACCCTGATGCTCTTTGGTGCAACGGTCTTTTCATTTGGTTCATACGGTATAGAATTAGGGGATTATTTAACAGAGATTGTCGAGTGTTTCGGAAACGGCGGCAAGCATATCGGCACGGGAGTTGCAGGGGGATTAATAGGAATCGTTATTGCAAAGATATTTGGTGCAACAGGCGGCGGAATCATATCATTAATGCTGTTTCTGCTGACGTTTTATAATTGTCTGAAAGTGCTGTTTGCAGGAACGATAGAGAAATTCAGAGAGCCTGTTGTAAGAAAAATTGCAGAAACCCTTGAAATGAGAGGACTTGTGCGAGAGGAAGAACAGAAGATAAAAGCGGAAAAACGCAAAGAGGCAGCCGAAGAGTTTGAGCGTGTAATGGCTGAGAGGAAAGCGTCACTTGAAAAGAAGAAGTCTGAAAAGGCAGAAATTAAGCCTGAGAAGAAGCCTGAAAGCCCTCCGCCCGAGAAGAAACCCGAAAGTCCTCCGCCTGAAAAGAAGGAGAATCTTTTTGTACGTTTAAGGCAGAATCCGATATATCGCCCGGAGTTTATCAAGCCGAAGAAAAAGAAGAAATCTCCATTGATGGAGAAAGTAAATGCAGAGGCTGTGGCTGTTGATGAAGAAATCAAGACGGAAACAACTCTTGGAGATGATGAAGTAGTATTTGCAGAGGTATCCAAGCCACAGGAAAATGAAGATAAAAAAGAAACAAAGCAGGAGGAAAAGAAAGAGGAACAGCAGGAAGAAAAGAAAGAAGCTTTGCCGCTTAACATGGATTTTGTAGGCGGAGATGTGACGGACTTCACGGAGAAAGTGACGATAGATTATTCAAAGATAAAAGACGGTAAGAAGTCGGAAGAAATGCCGAAGAAACCGGAGAAAAAGAAAAAGGAAAAAATCACTATTACTGTTGAGGATATAAAAAAGCATATCACCACAGGTGAACAGCTTACTCTTGTAAAGGATAATTATCTTGTACCGCCATTCAGTCTGCTGGAGCCTCAGCCGCAGGAGAATGAAGAAAATGTATCGAAAGAGCTGAAAACCAATGCAGAAAAGCTTGTTGACACGCTGAAAAGCTTTGGAGTGCAGACGACTGTTACACATATCAGCCGTGGACCGTCTGTAACAAGATATGAATTGCAGCCGGCTGCAGGCGTGAAGATAAGTAAAATCACCAACCTTGCAGATGATATTGCCATGAATCTTGCAGCAACGGGAGTGAGGATAGAAGCACCTATTCCGGGCAAATCTGCCGTAGGAATAGAAGTGCCGAATAAAAATGTGAGCATAGTGAAAATGCGTTCACTTGTGGAGTCGAGGGAATTCCAGAATGCAAAAAGCAAATTGACCGTTGTATTGGGTGTGGATATAACGGGCAAAATCACTCTTGCGGATTTGAGCAAAATGCCGCATTTGCTGATAGCAGGTGCAACGGGTTCAGGCAAATCGGTGTGTGTCAATTCCATGCTTGTGAGTCTTTTGTATAAAGCCGGTCCCGATGATGTAAAACTGATGCTGATAGATCCGAAAGTAGTGGAACTGGGAGTTTATAACGGGATACCGCATTTGCTTGTACCGGTTGTGACGGATCCGAGAAAAGCCGCAGGTGCATTGAATTGGGCGGTAAATGAAATGCTGGAGAGATACAAGACCTTTGCAGAATACAATGTGCGTGATATGCACAGTTATAACAGGCTTGTTGATAAGCAGAATGCAGGTCTTGATGATACAGAGGTAGAAGTGCCTGAACGCACGTTTGAAGAAGATGAAATGCTTGCACAGGCAAAAGCGGATATAGTCAATGAAGAAAAGCCGAAAGAAGTGCATAAGCTTGAAAAGATGTGTCAGATAGTGATTGTAATAGACGAATTGGCAGATTTGATGATGGCAGCACCGAATGAGGTAGAGGAGTCGATATGCCGACTTGCCCAGATGGCACGAGCAGCAGGAATGCACCTTGTCATCGCAACGCAAAGACCGTCTGTTGATGTCATAACGGGACTTATCAAGGCAAATGTACCGAGCCGAATAGCATTTGCGGTGAAGTCGCAGGTGGATTCAAGAACGATACTTGATTCAGGCGGAGCAGATAAGCTTTTAGGCAAGGGAGATATGCTTTTTTCACCGATAGGAACAACCAAGCCGATACGAGTGCAGGGCGGATTTGTAGATGACGATGAAGTTGAAAGGATAGTCAACTTTGTAAAAAATAATAAGATTGTCGAATACGACAAGAATGTAATTGATGAGATAGAGAAGAATGCCGTACTTGACGGAAAGACAAAGGATAATGAAGGTGCGGAAGGCGAAGCAGATCCCATGATAGAGCAGGCAATAGAATGTGTGGTAGAGGCGGGACAGGCTTCCACATCACTTTTGCAGAGGCGTTTGAGAGTGGGTTATGCCAGGGCGGGCAGACTTGTTGATGACATGGAGAAAATGGGGATAGTAGGACCTCATCAGGGAGCGAAACCCAGAGATGTTTTAATGACACGTCAACAACTGCTTGAAAGACAGCTCAATACAATTAGCAATTAGCAATGTGCAATTAGCAATTCAACACGCTGTACGTTTTTTTAAAGTATGGCGTGTTTGATTGTGATTATATTTTTTGGAGGCTTTAAAAATGAAAAGAGAAGGACAGATTAAAGTTGATTCGGAAAATTTATTTCCAATCATCAAGAAGTGGCTTTATTCCGACAAAGACATATTTGTCAGGGAAGTAGTGGCAAATGCGTGTGATGCGATAAAGAAATATCAGAGCATTTGTCTTATGGGAGATGCGGAAGATGACGGTATAAAACCGAGAATAGATGTTATCCTTGATAAAGAAAACAAGACCTTGACATTTTCGGATAACGGAATAGGCATGACAGATGAAGAGGTTGAGAAGTATATTACTCAGATAGCCTTTTCGGGTGCACAGGAGTTCATTGAAAAGTACAAAGATAAGACAGACGGTGACGGCGGAATTATCGGACATTTCGGACTTGGATTTTATTCTGCATACATGGTATCCGACACAGTGGAGATACAGACGCTTTCGTATCAGAAAAATGCCGAGCCTGTACACTGGGT
>DBXL01000160.1:13721-25068 GCA_002309275.1 Ruminococcaceae bacterium UBA1213
GACGGAAAGGAATTTCTTGACGCTGTAAAGATAAGGGAAGTGCTGGGAAAATACTGCAAATTCATGCCGTATGAGATATATTTTTCGGTAGCGGGAGTGGAGAAAAAGGAAGAAGAAAAGCCTGTAAACAATACCACGCCGTTGTGGCTGAAAGCCCCGAAGGACTGCACGACAGAGGAATATGAAGATTTCTACCGTGACACATTCATGGATATGAATTTGCCGTTGTTCTGGATACACTTGAATGTAGATTATCCGTTCAGATTAAAGGGAATTTTGTATTTTCCGAAGCAGACGGATAAACTGCAGGTAATGCCGGGAGAAATCAAGCTGTTTTCCAATCAGGTGTATATTGCAGATAATATAAAGGAAGTTGTACCGGAGTTTTTGATGCTTTTGAAGGGCGTAATAGATTGTCCTGATTTGCCGTTGAATGTATCGAGGTCATTTTTACAGAATGACGGAGAAGTTGCAAAGATTTCCAAGCATATCACCAAAAAAGTGGCAGATAAGCTGACATCTGTATTCAAGAATGAACGCAAGAGCTATGAAAGCTATTGGGACGACATTTCACCGTTTATCAAATTCGGCTGTATCAAAGAAGAGAAGTTTTATGACAGGGTAAAGGATATAATGCTTTACAAGAGCATAAACGGAGATTACAAGACATTTGCAGAACTGCCCAAGCAGGGAAATAAAGTTTATTATGTATCAAGCATGGACGAGCAGTCGCAGTATGTGAAGATGTTCAAAGATAACGGGCTTGACGCAATCATACTTGAACATAATATAGATGCACATTTTGTATCATTCCTTGAATATAAAGAAACAGATACAAAGTTTGTGAGAATAGATTCCGAAATAGGCGAGGCTCTCAAAACAGAGGGTTCTGATGTTATCAATGAAACAGTTGTGGAGATATTCAAGAGATCGTTGAATAAAGAGAAACTGACAATAACTGCACAGGCATTGAAAACAGCGGATACGCCTGCCATTATCACAATAAATGAATATGAAAGACGTATGAGTGATATAAGCAAGATATACGGCAATATGTTTGGAAACGCAGGACCTGCCTCCGAAACGCTGATTGTCAATACAGATAATAGTGTTGTGAAGAAACTGCCGGCACTCGACAGCGAAAAGCAGGAACTTCTTTGTAAACATATATATGACCTTGCCTTGATAAGCCAGCGTAAGTTGACAGCAGAAGAACTTGACGGCTTTATTTCAAGAAGTGTAGAGGTTTTGGGATTTATAGGCTGATAAAAAAGCAGTCTGTCGCATGAAAATGACGGCAGACTGCTGTATTTTTATTTTTCTTTGGAATATTTTTCAATAAGCTCGTTCATAAGCTGATAAATGCGTTCAGAGGAATTTCCGCAGGAACATCTTTGGATAGACTCACGCATTTGTTCAAGTTTTTCGGGGTGGGAAAGGAGGTCTGTAATGGTTCGTGTGCATTGATTGGTTTTTTCGATACGCACAGCCATACCGTTTCTTATGAGATAATCGGCATTTTGTTCTTCCTGACCTGGAATTGCCTTAAATATACCCATAGGCAGACCTGTTGCAATGGACTCGCTGACGGTAAGACCGCCCGGTTTTGTAACTATGAGGTCGGAGATTTGCATATATTTTTCAACTTCATTTGTATAGTAAAGGAGTTTGGTAGGCTTGAAGGGCTTTTTATGGCGGGAGAGTTTCATGCTTGATTTAAAGCCTTCAGGCTTCTGGAGGTCAAATTCAAATAAAGTATTGTTCAAAGTAAGCTTGCTGAGGTATTTTACAAATGTTTCATAAAGCTTTTCATTTTTGCCCGTAATGGCAACTATCTGGAAATCACAAGGCGATTTTACTATTTTATGATATACTTTAAGCACGTCTGTAACGCCAAAACTGCCAGCCATAATAAGAATAGTAGGCACATCGGGATTAAGTCCCTCACTTTCCATAGCTTCTTTTTTATCTATTTTTTTAAAGAATTCCTGTTTGACGGGTATTCCGTAAGGGAGGATTTTTTCACCGTCAACGCCTCTCAGCATCATTTGTCCAATCATTTCGGTACTTGATACAATATAGGCATCAACACCGTCACTTACATAAGTCTGATGGGCGGCGAAGTCTGTAACAATGCTTATGACGGGGATATGGATATTTTCCTTTACCTTGATTGCGGAAGCCATTTCAGTGCCGATAGGGTGAGTTGTCAGGATAATGTCGGGAGCAAAGTCATAAACCATAGGCATGAATTTTCTTCTGTACTGGTTGACAGCCACTTCAAAAGTTTTGTTCATAGGGCTTTCCCTGTCGATTGTCTTATAGAAAGTGCCGTACATTCTGGGAGTTTTGGTTGCCATATATACATACCCTTCAGTGACTGCTTTATTCAGAAAAGGGCTGGCATATTCAATGGTATCTTCTATGCGTACAACAGAATCGGGTTCTTTTGCCATGATGTAGTCTTTAATGGCATTTGCGGCTCTCATATGTCCGCCGCCTGTTGTTGCTGAAAAAATGAGAACTTTCATAATATCGTCCTTTCAAAAAATGTGATAACATTATGATAACATATTCTTAATATAAATTCAATTAAAAATTAATTTTTGGGAGTTGAAAAAGGGAGAAATTTGTAGTATAATACATTCTGCAGAATTTTTTAACGGCGTTCACGGGAATGTGAGGGGAGAAAGAAATGAGTGTTGCAGACATTATAATTGTAGCCCTGCTTGGAGCGGCAATTATAGTAGCTTTGGCAGTAGCCGCTGCAGGAAGAAAAAAAGCAGTAGCTTGTTTGTCAGGTAACTGTGCTTCATGCAGTAACAGATGTCATTGTAAGCATTGATAAAAATTCCTATGCGGTGGTGTACCGCATAGGAATTTTTTTGTGTATATTCATTATTTACAAAATGGGAATATTGATGTAAAATAAATTCAGATAAATTTTAAGGGAGATGTTTTGATGAAATCGAAAATCGCAAAGAAAATTTTGTCAATCGGTCTTGCAGGAGCAATTATTGGAACAGCCGTTGCGGGTATGGGTGCTGTGTCGATCAATGCGAATGCGGCTGAGAGAACGGACTACGGACTTGCCAAGACCTCTCAGCAGGGTGTCATTCTCCACTGTTGGAACTGGTCTTACAAGAACATCAAGAAGTACATGAAAGACATAGCGGCGGCGGGTTATACATCTGTACAGACTTCCCCTGTACAGCAGCCGAAGGATTATTACTGGGAGGGTGTCGCATACGGAAATGTCGGCATACCTGACGGCACAGGCGGCTATGAAGGCAACTGGTGGAAAGCTTATCAACCTGTCACATTTTCCATATGCAACAACGGCTATACATGGTACGGCAATAAAACGGAGTTTAAAGAGATGTGTGCAGAGGCTGAAAAGTACGGTGTGAAAGTTATAGTCGATATAGTAGCCAATCACATGGGCAATATACAGGGCTATAAAATTGCAGACAAGAGTGCAAGCCTTGCAGAACAGCAGAAAGCAGTCATGGCGGATATATCGCCGCAGGTGGGAGAATTCTGGAAAAAGGATATGATGACGGATCCGTCATACTGGCATATCAGCACTTCATGGACACATTCAAGTGACGGCAGATTTGACGTAACACAGGGGAATATGGGAATGCCTGATTTGAATACGGGAGATTCCAAAGTACAGCAAATGGTATTGGGACTTTTGAAAGAGTGTATTGACTGCGGTGCAGACGGCTTCCGATTTGACGCAGCAAAGCACATTGAAACACCGAAAGATAATTCCGCATTTGCAAGTAATTTCTGGGATGTCGTTCTTGACGGTGCGAGGGCTTATTACAAGCAGAAGAACGGCTATGACGGAGTATATTTTTATGGAGAAGTGCTGAACAGGCTTGACGATACCAATGCAGAGAATTATTATTTAAGCAAGATGTCGCTTACAGACAATTCAACAAGTGATAACTTGAGAAACAGTGTTGTACATGGTTCGGTAAATGCATTGGCAACATCAGGCTATTGCGGATATATGCACGGAAAAGCCGACCATGCAGTAATGTGGGCGGAATCGCATGACACATATATGGGCGGCGGTTCGTCATACGATGCAAACGACTCTGACATAAAAAAGACATGGGCAATATTGGCATCAAGGAAAGATGCAACCGGTTTGTTCTTTGCAAGACCGTATTATTCAAAGGACATACTTGCAGGAGATGTATCCAAAGCAAGGCAGTCCTATGCAACGATACTTGAAAACGTAGGCGGAGAGCAGACACAATTAGGTGATGTAGGGACTCTCACATGGGCAGATCCGGCAGTTGTAGCGGCTAACAGATTCAGAAATTTCTTTGTAGGACAGAGTGAAAAGCTTGGAAGTTCCGGAAATACTGCATATAATATGCGTGGCACAACGGGTGTAGTGATTGTTCGTGGAGAAGGTCCGGGAGCTGTTTCATTGAGTATCGGCATGAAAGACGGCACATATACCGACCAGGTTACAGGAGAAAAATTCACCGTATCCGGCGGCAGAATCAGCGGTACAATAAAGAATAAAGACGGTATTGCAGTTGTCTATAATCCGACAGTCAATTACGGCACAGTCAATCCCGAACAGCCGACAGTTTTGAGAGTAAATGCAAAGACGGCTGATGAAAAAAATGTATTTATGACAAATAAAACAAATGTAACGATAACAGCAGAGGGTGCAGGCAGTGTTAAATATACCACTTCGGAGGGTGCGACAGGTTCATTTACAGGCACTTCAAAGACAATTTCAATTGGTGCATTGACAGCAACAGGTGCAAATGTTACATTGACTGTTACAGCGACAGCGGCTGACGGTACATCAAAAACAAAGAGCTTTATTTATTCAAAGAAAGCTCCCGTTTCGGACTATCCCACATTGAATAAAGGCGGAGTTGTATTTGACAATTCAACTTACAAATGGGGCAAGGTATATTGTTATGTATATGATGAGAGTGGCAGCAGCGTTGTAAATAACGCAAATTGGCCCGGTGAAGCAATGACAGATGAGGGCGATTTCTGGACATACGAATTCCCAAGCAAATTTACGGGAAATGTACAGGTTATTTTCAATAATAACAGTGGTGTGCAGTATCCGACAGGTGCGGGACTTTCCATGAAAGCAACAGATAAAAAGCTGTTCTCAAATGGTACATTAGGTGTTTTGCCGGAGTCTTCGGGCAGTCTTACATTGACGCTTACACCGTCTGCAAGTAAAGTAGGTGTTAATCAGAGCGTGACATTCACTGCAAAGGCAGCTTCCAATTCGGGTACGGTGAAATATGCGTTTACAACGTCTGACGGCAAGACACAGGCAGCCTCCACTTCCAATAAATTCACATGGACACCGACCAAAACAGGTACTTATACAATAGCCGTAAACGGCGTTGACAGCAAGTCAGACATAACGGCAGTCACTAAAGTGACGGTAACATCATCAAGTGCATTAACAAATAATTCAACATTGTCTGCAACGACAATCAACTTGGGCAGTAAGATAACAGCGAACTGTGCTGCAACAGGCGGAAAGTCACCTTATACATACGCAGTTTATATTAAAAAGACAAGTGATACTTCATGGACTACCAAACAGAATTTTAAATCAAACAGCAGTGTCGTATTCACACCGGCAAAGGCAACGACATATAAAGTCTGCGTAAAGGTCAAGGACAATGAGGGAACGATAGCAAAGAAGTATTTTGATGTTACAGTAAAAGATACGTCTTTGAAAAATACCTCAACGCTTTCAGCAACATCTGTAAAGCTTGGTTCAAAAGTTACTGCAAAATGTTCCGGAACAGGCGGAAAGTCACCCTATACATATGCAGTTTATATTAAAAAGACAAGCGACACTTCATGGACAACAAAACAATCTTTCAAATCCAATGCAAGTGTCGTATTCACGCCGATGAAAGCGACGGCATATCAGGTGTGCATAAAAGTCAAGGATGCCGGCGGAACAATTGCGAAAAAATACATAGACCTGAAAGTGACGAACTGATAAAATAAAACAGCCGGCTTTGTTGAAAAATACAAAGTCGGCTGTTCTTTTTCAAAGACAGATTAAATAGTTAAAAAAATCAGTTCTCTGTTGGGTAATTTCCCGAGCTTACAAGGTCTTTTGCATATTCAGCTAATTTAGAAAGTCCCTTGTTGTTGAGTTTTGCAGAATTTTCTTCGATCTGCTTTTTGAGTTCAAGGTCCGTGTACTCCATAGCGACAAGTTCGCCATTAATCTGAATGTACGGGCTTAAACCGAGCAGATAATCTGTGGAAACATTGAAGTACCTGGCGAGTTTCATAAGAGTTTCACCGTTAGGAATACCACCATTTTTCCATTTGCTTATGATTCCGGATGACAGTCCTATCTCTTTGCCAACGGGATTGGGTCTTTTGCCGTTGCGAAGGCAGAGATTATAAAATCTTTCCCAGAACATAAAAAATACCCCCTTAAAATATAAAAATATTCTTCTGCATACCCATTCCTGAGAGGAAAATGGATATAGTATGTGATAAGTCCAAAATATTACCACATCTTTAAAATATTTTACCACATCTATTCGACAAAAACAAGCTTTATTTCAAATATTTTTGGTGAAATTAAGATATATTTGTGAATGTGACAAAATTTCAAGCTGAAATTTAGTGTCATTTTGAGAATTTGTGAGCATTAATTTTATCTGAAATATTGCCAACAATGCTGAAAATGATGAGCAAACAAACGTTTGTAATTACAATGCTTGCACCTGTGGGGGAATTGTATAAATAGGAGAGAATGAGACCGGATACACTGCAAAGTACAGCAATAACAGCGGAGCAGATGACAACAGTTTTAAAGCGTTTACAAATACGCATGGAGGTTATGGCAGGGAAAATGATAAGACTGGATATGAGCAGAGAACCCATCATTTTCATTCCGACAGTTACAGTGAGTGCAGTAAGGAAAGCGATTATCATGTTATAGATATTGGCTTTGGTACCGGTAGCCTTTGCAAAGCTTTCGTCGAAAGTAACGGCAAAGATTTTATTATAGAAGAATATGTACATTATTATAACGATTATGGAGAGAATTATGCATATGATAATATCTTTCTGAGACATGGCAATGATACTGCCAAAAAGATAGCTGTTAATATCGGTATTCATGCCGGTGGTCATAGTGGCAACGGTTATGCCGACTGCAAGGGAGGCGGTGGAGATAATTGCTATGGCGGAGTCACCTTTTATTTTACTGTTTTCGCTTATGCGAAGGAGGAAGAAGGCGGCTGCAATAACTATTGGAATAGCAATTTCAAGAGGTGCGGCGGCATTGACGGCGGCAGCGATTGCCAGAGCACCGAATCCGACATGGGATAAGCCGTCACCAATCATGGAATATCTTTTTAAAACGAGGCTCACGCCGAGAAGTGCGGCACATAGTGCAATCAAAGAACCGCCTATTACGGCACGTCTGAAAAATTCATAAGAGAACATTGTAATAATTGTATCAAACATGTTGAATATCCTCCGCAAAGAAGTATTTGCCGACAGGGCTTTTTATATAGTCGTCAGTGGTACCGAAAAAAGTTTTATCGCCGTTGAGGTGCAGAATATGACTTGCATATTTTACAGATGATTTTATATCATGTGAAACCATTATAATAGTAATGTTTTCTTTTTTATTGAGTTCTTCAATAAGTTGATACATATCATCTGTGACGATGGGGTCAAGTCCTGTAACAGGTTCGTCAAGCAAAAGAATTTTCTTGCTTGCACACAAAGCCCTTGCAAGTAACACTCTCTGCTGCTGACCGCCTGACAAGTCACGGTAACTTCTTTTGGCAAGATGTTCAATATTAAGACGCTTGATATTGTCGATAGCAGATTGTTTGTCAGTTTTGGAGTAAAAAGGCTTTAGTCCTCTGCTGTTCAGTCTGCCCGAAAGTACGACTTCATATACGCTTGCAGGGAAATCTTTCTGAGCAGGCGTTTGTTGGGGAAGATAGCCTGTTTCATTTTTTTTAAGACCGTCACCACGGGTAATTTTTCCGTCAGCGGCAGATTTCAAGCCGAGGATTCCTTTTATAAGAGTGCTTTTTCCCGAGCCGTTTTCACCGACTATGCAGAGATAGTCACCTTGATTTACTTCAAAATTCAGATTTTTTATTACGCTTGTATTCTCATAAGAAAAGGATACATTTTCGCATTTGATAAGAGCCATTTTAATTAAGAGCCTCCTTGAGAGCATTGGCATTGTCATGCATGATGGAATAATAGGTTGCTTTGTTGTCCAGTTCCTGCTGGGTGACGTTATGGCAGGAATGGAAAGTGAGTTTTTTCGCCCCTGTGCTTTCACAGATGGTATCAGCAACTTTTCCGGAGGAAAATTCTATGGAGAATACAACAGGTATATTTTCTTCTTTAACCTTGTTTATGAGGAAAGAGATAGTGGAGGCACTTGGTTCTGTTTCGGAAGAGCAGCCCGGAAATGCGGCATAGTATTTCAGCCCGTATTCATCAGCCAGGTATCTGAAAGGAAATCTGTCACCGAATACAATGGTTTTTCTCTTTGCATTGTCAGCGACCTTGCGGAATTCATTATCCAGGGCAGAAAGTTTCTGAGTATATTGTGAAGTGTTGTTTTTGAAGAAGTCAGCGTTTTGGTTATCGAGTTCGCAGAGGGTTTCAGATATTTTTCTTGTAATAAGTGAGGCATTGACGGGAGAAGTCCAGACATGCTCATCATATTCAAATTCATCACCGTCATCATCATCTTTTTCCATGCCGTCAACAATTTCTTCCTGAACGGTATCTACTATATCCATCATTGCAAGAATTTTTTTAGGCTTGGAGCTGTTTGATTCCATAATATCCTTTACCCATTCGTCAGACTCTCCGCCTGTATATATGAATAAGTCGCATTCCTGAATTTTGATAATATCCTGTGGAGTGGGGTCATAGCTGTGGCTTTCCATGCCGGGCTTCAGAAGCATGGAAACGTTTACTTTATCACCGCCTATTTCTCTTGTGAAGTCATAGGGGGGAAATATAGTTGCCACGATATTTAATTTTCCGTCATTTTTTTGATTGTTTTCTTTTCCGCATGAGCAGAGTGAAAATAAAACAGCCGTCATGCAGAGTATTACAGAAATTATTTTTTTCATAATGTATCTCCCGTCTTTTTTTCATCATCAAAACAAGTTTTGCATTTGCCGTAAAAAACCGTTCTGAAAGGGTTTATCTGAAAGCCGTGTTCAGAAAAGATATGCTGTGAAAGTTCGTTGAGGTGAGAGCATTCGAGATGTATCAGACACCCGCATTTTTCGCACATCAGGTGGAAGTGCTCACGGCACTGTCTGTTGTCAGCGTACTGAAAACAAGCCCCTGTTGCACCGTCAACAGTGTATTTTCTGATAAAGCCTTCTTCAAGCAGTTTTTCAAGATGTCTGTAAATCGTCGTAACGCCGACAGGCGTACCGTTTTCAGCAAAGCTGTCGCTTATCTGATTGACGGTGACATGAGAGTCTTTGTGGTCTATCATGTATTTAAGTACAGCATCTTTTTGTTTGGTCTTGTAACTGTTGGACATAAAAAAACTCCTTTCTGAAATTGAAAAGCATTTTCATTTTACAATAATCCATATCAAAAGTCAATAGCATCGTTAAAATTGATTGACAAATATTTTGTGAAATAGTATAATTTTTTAGTACGAAAAGCTATTGACAAAGTTATGATAATGTGTTATCATGTTACTACTTTACTATGATAAAGCGTTTTTGAAAGGAAAAGGGATATATGAAAAATTATTCAAAGATAACCCCTGAGGGTACAAAAGATTTGTTGTTTGAAGAATGCCTTGCCAACAGAACGGTATCAAGCATATTGGGAAAGGTATTTTCGCATAGGGGATTCCATGAAGTGCTGACACCATGCATAGAGTTTTATGAAGTGTTTGCAGAGGAACTGTCAGGCATACCTATGGAGAATATGTATAAAATGAGCGATTCAAAGGGCAGACTGATGGTCATGCGACCTGATTCAACTTTGCCTATTGCAAGAATGGTGTCAACGAGATTGAAGAATATGCCCCAGCCGATAAGACTTTATTATAATCAGAGAGTTTACAGAAATAACTTGGGCTTGACAGGCAGAAGTAATGAAGTGATGGAAACAGGCGTTGAACTTGTGGGAGCAAAGGGCAAAAGGGCGGATTTGGAAGTTATTACAACTGCAATAGAGGCACTTTCAAAATGCGTTCCTGATTTCAGAATTGAAATAGGTCATGCAGAGTTTTTCAAGGCACTTGCCAAAAAATTACCGGTCAGTGACAGTGAGAGGGAAGAAATCAGATTTTATATAGAGTCAAAAAACTATTCTGCATTGAACACAGTGCTTGATAAGCTTGAGCAGACACCGTATGTGAATATCATAAGGAAATTGCCTGCGATGTTCGGCGGAATAGATGTGCTTGATGAAGCATATAGTATGTGTGATGATAAGGAAGCACTTGCCACTCTTGAATACGTCAGGGAGATATATAATGATTTGTCGCTTTATAATTTAGGTGACAGATTGATTATAGATTTGGGACTTGTTCAGAGAAATGACTATTACAGTGACATTGTTTTCAGCGGGTATGTAATGGGTTCGGGAGAGCCTGTTCTGATTGGCGGAAGATATAATAATCTGTTGAGCAATTTTGATGCACCGTCGGCGGCTATTGGATTCGGTATCAATGTAGATGCATTGGCAAGAGTGATGTTAAAGAGAGGGAATGTTCCTGCAAGTAATGATCCCGATATACTTGTGCATAGTGAAAAGGGGTATGAAGTGGAAGCAATCAAATACACGTCAAATCTTGCACAGGCACATATTTTAGGAGAGAACAGTGTATTTGAAACGGAAGAAGAAGCATTTGAATATGCAAAGTCAAAGGGTATTAAAAAACTTGTAATCGTAGGGGAAGAAATAAGGAGTATCAATGTATGAAACCATTAAGAATAGCCTTGACGAAAGGCAGATTGGAAAAAGATACAGTAAAGTTACTGGAAAGTGCAGGATATGACTGTACAGCCGTAAGGGAAAAGGGCAGAAGGCTGATATTGCCTATCGGAAATGGTGAAATAGAAGTTGTACTTGCAAAAGCAGCGGATGTTATTACATATGTAGAGAATGGCGTGTGTGATTTGGGCGTTGTCGGCAAGGACACTATTATGGAAAACGGCAGGAGTTTTTATGAAATATTGGATTTAGGCTTTGGCAAATGCAGATTTGCCCTTGCAGGCAAGGCAGGCAAAGATTTTTTTGCAGGCTACAATGAAAAGACGATTGCCACAAAATATCCGAATGT
>DBXL01000160.1:25113-28858 GCA_002309275.1 Ruminococcaceae bacterium UBA1213
GTTGAGCTTGCCCCGCTTTTGGGCTTGTCAGACGCAATTGTTGACATAGTGGAAACAGGCTCTACTCTTAAAGAAAACGGACTGGTTATTATAGAAGATAATGTTGCCCCGATTTCAGCGAGGTTGATTGCCAATAATGCAAGTTTGAAATTGCGTAAAAAAGAAATTGAAACTCTTGCCAATAAAATGGACGAGGAAAGGAAGAAAATGCAATGATAAATATTATTAAAGCAGACGGTAAAAATGAAATTGAGTTTCTCTCAAAAATCGAGGAGAGAAGCAGAAATACAAATAATGATGTAACGGCAGTCGTTACGGAAATTATTAATAATGTGCGTGAAAACGGTGAT
Organism: Ruminococcaceae bacterium UBA1213; assembly: GCA_002309275.1. Classification (GTDB taxonomy): domain Bacteria; phylum Bacillota; class Clostridia; order Oscillospirales; family Acutalibacteraceae; genus UBA1213. The sequence continues at coordinate 25,464 of DBXL01000160.1, forward strand.
AAGGCTGTCAGGGAATACACGATAAAATTTGACGGCAAAGCACCCGAAAATTTTGAAGTATCGAAAGATGAAATCATGTCGGCAGTGGCAGAGTGCGAGCCTGAATTTATAGTGACTCTCAAAAAAGCGGCTGATAATATCAGGGATTTTCACAGCCGTCAGAAACAGCAGAGCTGGCTTACTACAAAGGATAACGGCGTTATCATGGGACAGCGTGTAAGAGGTCTTGCAAGAGTAGGCTTGTATGTACCGGGCGGTACAGCGGCATATCCGTCATCAGTATTGATGAATGCAATTCCCGCAAAAATTGCAGGTGTCGGTGAAATTATCATGGTGACACCCCCTATGAAAGACGGCAAGCCTAATCCGAATATCATGGCAGCGGCGGCGATTGCAGGCGTTGACAGAGTATTTTTAATGGGCGGTGCACAGGCAATAGCCGCTTTGGCTTACGGTACGGAAAGCGTTCCGAAAGTGGATAAAATCGTAGGTCCGGGAAATATCTTTGTGGCAACTGCAAAGAAATTGCTTTATGGAAATGTCGATATAGATATGATAGCAGGACCGAGTGAAATATTGGTTCTGGCAGACGAAACCGCAAACCCGAAATTCTTGGCAGCGGATTTGATGTCACAAGCAGAGCATGATAAATTAGCATCTGCAATCATGGTGACGACATCTGAAGAACTTGCAGAAGAAACCGTTTCACAGATAGAAAGACAAATTCAGATGCTTTCAAGGAGAGATATAATAGAAGAATCGCTGACCAATTACGGAGTAATTCTTGTATGCGATACAATGGAAAAGGCTGTTGAATTGGCAAATGAATTAGCCCCTGAACACTTGGAAGTATGCTGTAAGAATCCGCTTGAATACGTGGGCAAACTGGATAATGCAGGCTCTGTATTTCTGGGCAATTATTCACCCGAGCCTTTGGGGGACTATTTTGCAGGACCGAATCACGTTTTGCCGACAAGCGGTACAGCAAGATTTTTCTCACCGCTGTCCGTTGACAGTTTTGTAAAGAAATCAAGTTTCATTTACTATACAGAAAATGCCCTTGCAAGAGATAAAGACGATATAATGAGATTTGCGGAAACAGAGGGCTTGACAGCTCACGCAAATTCTATCAGCGTCAGATTTGAATAAAATTCGGTTTTTTTAGGAAAGGGGTGTGGGGANNTTTTTGCAAAAAAGGGTTTTCCCCACGCAAATTTTTTTCATGAGAGGAAAAAGGAAAATGTACAATTTATGTGGAAAGGTCAGGGACTTGGAACCGTATGAGCCAATCAAAGGCACTTACAGAATAAGACTTGACGCAAATGAGAGTTTTTATAATATGTCAGACGGGATAAAAGACGAGATTAAAGAAATCATTGATACAATGGCATTTAATCGTTATCCCGATTCGACGGCGGAAAAGCCGATAAAAGCCTTTGCGGAATATTACGGCATATCACCCGAAAATGTCACAGCGACAAATGGTTCAGATGAAATGCTGTATATATTGGCATCAGCCATGCTGGAAAGAAATAGTGTGGTAGTAGTGGCAGAGCCTGATTTTTCAATGTACCGATTTTATTCTGCACTGTCGGAAAATGAGGTTATCGCCTATAAAAAGACGGCTGATTTGCAGATAGATGTTGATGAATTGATAAAGACGGTGAATGAAAATAATGCGGATATGGTAATATTTTCCAATCCGTGCAATCCGACAGGTCAGGGAATCACGGCTGAAAATGCAAGGAAATTAATTAAAAGTGTAAAGGCATTAGTGGTGCTTGATGAAGCTTATATGGATTTCTGGAATGAGAGCATATTGAAAGAGGCGGCTGAATATGATAATTTGATTGTCCTGAAAACAGCGTCAAAGGCAATAGGCTCAGCGTCGATAAGATTAGGCTTTGCAGTCGCAAATGCAAAGATAACAAGGGCTTTGCAGGCTGTAAAATCGCCGTATAACGTGAACACTCTCACTCAGGAGATAGGAACAGTTATTTATAAGCACAAGGAACTTTTAAATGAGAGATGTGCAGAGATAGTTAAGAATACAAAAGAGTTGTATGAGGGGATTGAAAAGTTGAAACAACAGTATGATATGCCTGTTGAGATATATAAGCCCTGTACGAATTTTGTATTTATGAAGATGGATTTTGCAAGGAAATTATATGAATATCTTCTGGAAAACGGGATAGCTGTAAGGTACTTTAAACCTGATTATTTGAGGGTAACGGCAGGAAGTGCAGAGGAAAACAGAGAGTTTTTGAGATATTTTGAGAAATATATTGTGGAAAAATATGTGTATATAGGCATGTAATTTTATGCATAATTGTTAAATATTCGGCAATTCAAAAAATAATCGTTCAAACTCTGTTTACAAATGAAAAAAAATAAGTTATACTATATTCGCAATACATAAAAAAGGTGGCATGAAAAATAATGCGTACAGCGGTTATTGACAGAAAGACAAAAGAAACGGATATACACGTTGAACTGAACTTAGACGGCGGGGAAACGGACATATCGACAGGTATAGGATTTTTTGACCATATGCTTACGGCATTTTCCGTGCATGGAGGATTCGGACTTACTGTGAAAGCCGTTGGAGATTTGCATGTTGACTGTCACCATACCATTGAAGATACAGGAATTGTGATTGGTAAGGCGTTTGACAGGGCTTTGAAGGACAAGGGCGGTATTGAGAGATTTGGTTCTTTTTATGTACCGATGGACGAAGCATTGGCATTCTGTTCATTGGACATAAGCGGCAGACCGTTTCTTGTGTTTGAGGCGGAGTTTCCTGAAGAAAGGATAGGCACTTATGACAGCTGTATGACAGAGGAATTCATGAGGGCATTTGCGTATAATTCGGGGATAACGCTGCATTTGAAATCATGCTATGGAAAGAATTCACACCATATTGCAGAGGCTTTGTATAAAGCACTTGCACACGCTTTGAAAGCGGCTGTGAAAATGACGGAAAGCGACAAGCCTTTGTCAACAAAGGGAGTATTGTAACAGAGTGGAGTTTGGAGAGTGGAGCAGATGTGTACACTCCGATTCTTTAACCTAAATGGGCAATTCAGTCCCCCGCCTCTAAAGGCGGTGGGCTGAATTGCCCGTCAGCCGCAAGGCTGACTTATTATTTCTTGACATAAAAAATAAAGAATGTTATAATAAATTCAGATAAAATCGGAATGAGCCTGTATTACAATAGAGCGAAAACCAAGCCGTAATGCAGAGAATTATGAAAGGAGAATGGATTAGGGGTAATCATTCCTCTATGATAAGGGATTCTGATAGATTGACCTCCGTGACTTGTAGCCAATCAAGAATTAAAGGTGCAAAGCGAGATAGCCAGCAAATCTATCATAACCGTGGGACACACGGGGATA
>DBXL01000198.1 GCA_002309275.1 Ruminococcaceae bacterium UBA1213
CTTGACGGCATTGTCACCGAAAAAGTCGTGAGAAGTGACGCTGTTAAAAACCGTGCTTTTGAACAGCTCGGTCTTGGCTCAAAAAAGAAAAAATCCCATAAAAAAGTATTCCGCTTAATAGCCGCCGCGGCGGCGGCTGCCGGNNGGCGGCAGCCGTTATCGGCACAAGCGTTATTGCGGCAAATCCCATTAAAGACGCTTTCAAAGACTATATCGGCATTCCCGACGACGTATTTGTCTATGCAGGCGACAATGTGCAGATTACAAGCGATAAGGCAAATGTGGAAGTAAAGGGTGTTGTGTGTGATGACACTATGCTTTTTGCTATGTTGGAAATAACCAAAAAAGACGGCACGCCTTTTACAGATGACATTTCAAACAGCTATGTAGAGGCAGATGTAAAACATCAGCAGGTTTTACTCAGTGAAAACAAGCCTGATACAAATAATGAAGAAGAACTTCTTTTTGCAAAATGCGGAACGGTAGAATACAATTTTGCAGATGAAAACACAATAAAAGCTTTTGTAAAATGCGACAATTCGGGAAAAACGCTTGAAATTCACGAAAGCAAACTCTTTATTTACCAAAAAGGCGAAACGATATATAAATACAGCGACTTTAACAGCGGTCAAAATTTCGACCGTGATGTTTACGAAAGCCAGACGGCAAAAATAGAAGAAAAATATGCACCTATGCTTTCGGAAAATCAATTTCTGACAAAACAAGGCAAATGTATGTATATCGAAACCAGAACGGAAATTGATATTGATTATACCGTTAAATTTGACGTAAACTGCATACCGCAAATGCTGACGCTTGACGTTGACAAAAATAAATCCTATCAGCTCGGCAACGGCACTCTCTGTCTTGAAAGCGTTGAAATACACCCGTTCAGCACAACTATTATAGGCACTCGAAACGGCATACTTGATTTTAACAAGCTTTTCGGTCATGTAGATGACGGTGAAAATAAATTCGGTGCTATGGAAATCGAACTCAAAGACGGCACGATTTTAAAAACAGGCTTGGAAGGCGGTTATCGCAATGCCGACAAAGAACATAATCCCGAAAACAATCCGATGAAAGTCATTATCACTTTCAGGGAATACACCGATGATGACAATAATATTATAGCAATCAATACCGACAATATAAAAGCAGTCTATTTCTGCGGAGAAAAAATTTACGGCTGAATAAAATATTCCCCGAACTGTTTTAGTGCAGTTCGGGGATTTGTCATTCCTAATTGCTCATTTTATTCCTCATTAACACTAAGTTTTTTCAGGAATGCTTTGGTACGGTCATTTTTCGGATTGTCTATGACATCTTCAGGCTTGCCCTCCTCGACTATGACACCGCCGTCCATGAATATTACTCTGTCCGAAACGGCTCTGGCAAAGTCGATTTCATGGGTAACGATTATCATGGTCATTTTTTCTTCTGCAAGCTCTTTCATAATACGTAATATGCCTGCGGTGATTTCGGGATCAAGGGCTGATGTCGGCTCGTCAAAGTAGAGTATGTCGGGATTCATTACCAACGCTCTTGCTATGGCAACTCTCTGCTGCTGACCGCCTGACAGTTCACACGGATAGGCTTTTTCCTTGTCGGCAAGACCAACTTTTTCAAGCATTTTTCGGCTTTCTTCCAGCACTTCCGCTTTATCCCTTTTCATAACGCTTATGGGTGCGTCCGATACATTTTTCAGCACGTTATAATGCGGAAACAAATTGAAATTCTGGAATACCAGTCCGAATTTTTCATGTGCCTCTTTCATGACGCTCTTTGACGGATATACCGCTTTGCCGTCTTTTGTCGTGACGACTTTTTTACCGCTGTATGAAAGTTCGCCTGCGTCCATCGTTTCAAGGAATGCTGCACATCTGAGTAAAGTGGATTTACCCGAGCCTGACGGTCCTAATATGGATACAACCTCGCCTTTCTCGACGGACAGGCTTATATCTTTTAAAACGGTCTTGCCGTCAAAGCTTTTTTGCAGATTTTTTATTTCAAGCAGTTTCATGTTTTTTTCACCTCACGATTCAACGGTAATAGTCAAGACGTTTTTCAAGCTTGCCCATCAGGAATGCCACAAGCATATTGAATACATAGTAGAACAATCCTGCCGCAAACAGCGGTAAAATACTTGCCTGAGCCGCTGCAATCTGCTTGGCTATGGTGAACATCTCAACGTATGTAAGCACAAATGCAAGTGATGTATCTTTTACAAGAGTGATAATTTCATTGGTAACGGGCGGAATGATATGCTTTACCATCTGCGGGAAAATGATTTTTCCGAAAGTCTGCGATTTCGAGTAGCCCAGAACAGCGGCTGCCTCTCTCTGACCATTCGGCACAGCCTGTATGCCTGCACGGAATATCTCTGCAAAATATGCTGCATAGTTCAGAGAAAATCCGATTATCACTGCATAAAATCTGTAATCCTGACCGAGCGAAACATTGAATATATAATACGGTGCATAGAATACAACAATAAGCTGGAGCATAAGAGGTGTGCCACGCATGATGGAAATATAGATTCTTGCCAACAATTGAATGACTTTCAATTTTGACATTCTGATGAAAGTAAGGAGAAGTCCGAGCGGCATGGAGAATATCAGCGTAAGGGCAAATATGAGCATGGTCGCTCCGACACCTTCCATGAGTTGTAAGAGTATCTGACCAAAGCTGAGTTTTTCTTTTGTATATGATGAAGCTCCGCCCGAAGCGTCACTTTCATTCAGACATATTACTCTTTCCAATCCCCACTTTGCAGCGATTTCTTCAAATACGCCCTCCCTTTTCATTTTGAAAAGCGTGTTCTGTATGGTATCCCTTAATTCTGTATTGCCTTTTTTAAAGCCTATGCCACACTGTTCATCTGAAACTTTTTCATCAAGCATTACAAATTTATCCGAGCCTTTTGCCACTATAAGAAATTCCGCTGCAATTATGTCAATGCATACAGCGTCTGCACTTCCGTCTTCAAGGCTTGCAAATGCACTGTTATAGTCGCTTACCGGTTTGAGTGCCTTGAAAGAGGCTGCAAGAGTTTTATTTTTCTCACTTGCATTCTCATCTGTGAAGATTGTCAGGGCGGAAGAGTTCACCTGTGCAGCTATAACCTTGTCTTTCAGGTCGGCAAGTTCTTTGATTTTTGAATCCTTTTTCACAACTATGACCTGTGAATTATCTGTATAGGGCACCGACCATGTATAGTTATTTTCCCTGCCGTTGATGGTGAAGCCGTTCCAGATACAGTCAATTTCACCGCTGTTAAGAGGCTCATCTTTTTTATTCCAGTCGATAGGCTGTAATTGCAAAGTCCAGCCGTTTCTTTTACAAACTTCTTTTGCAAGGTCTATGTCAAATCCCACATACTCCCCGTTTTCATCTTTATATCCATAAGGGGGAAATTCTTCATCAAATCCTACTGTAAGAGTATCTTTTTGTGTTTTTTCTTCATCTGCTTTCAGGCAGACACTGCTTTCAAGTTCCCATTTCTTTGCAATTTCTTCAAATTTGCCGTCTTTTACCATGGAAAGAAGTGTTTCTTCCACTTTCTCTTTTAATTCCGTATTGCCTTTTTTAAAGCCTATGCCGTATTTTTCACTTGCCACTTTTTCTTCCAGCATGACAAATTT
>DBXL01000048.1:0-10708 GCA_002309275.1 Ruminococcaceae bacterium UBA1213
GTGTAATTGACGTTTTTATAAGTAATTTCACCGCCCTGTGCATTTAATCCTCTGACATCAACACTCAAATATATTTTCATTTCGGTACGGTCATCACTCAGAAAATATTTGTTTGTATAACCTCCTGCAATACCAATATTTCCTAAAGGTTCACCGTCTTTCGTTCTGCATTTTATTGCACTTCTGTAATTATCATCATAGAAATCTCCCTCAACTGCATACAGACCGTAAATATAACCATCTTCCGCAAAAGGCGAATTGTCTTTATGAGTAACTTTCAGCATGGCATAGACATTCTGATTATCGGCAGTAATTCCCATGACATCAACCTGTAAATTTTCATCGGGACTTGAAAAACTGACATGACGGCTTTCATAAAGTCCGACTGCATTCGGCTCACCCGTGAAAATATCATCAAATGTATCGGCAGTATTGTTTTTGATGACAGCGGATACCGCTATGACAGCAGACAAAGCTATGAACGCTGCCGCAAACAGAAAGATAAATTTGATTTTCGGAAACGGCTTTTTTTGACTGATACCTAATTTTTCATTTGTCATGGATATGATTTTATCGGTATCAACATAATCTGACCGAAATTCATTTTCAAGTCCGAAAGTATCATCAATGCCGTTGAAAAGCTCATGCAATTTCATAGAGAAAAACCCCTTTCTGTAAGATATTTTTTTAATTTTTTGCGTGTACGGTGCAGTTTCACTTTAACGGTAGCCTGCGGGATATTCATGGATTTTGAAATATCCTCAATTTTCTGGTAATAGAAATAATGGCGTATGAGTATTTCACGGTCAGGCTCATTGACAGTTGAAATGGCTTTTTTTAATTCTTGTGCAATTTCCTTTGTTTCGACGGTTTCATAAAGTGAAAAATCGTCCTGAATATCGACTTCATCAATGTCATCAAAAGAGATATGTTTTTTTGAAAGTCGGTCAAAGGCTTTTGATTTGGCAATGGTGCAGAGATAGCCCGAAAGTTTTTCAGGTTGAAAATTGTCGGCATTTTTCCATAGAGCCACAAATGTATCTGAAACGGTTTCTTCAATATCCTCTTTTGAAAGAGAGCCGTTGAAAATATTGCATATGATTGCCGTAACAAGCGGTGTATATTTGATAATAATTTGTTTTAAAGCGTTTTCATCATGATTTTTTAAACGCAGGGCAAGTTTTTTTATATCCAATCATTCTGACCTCCCTGTTTTCAGAAGTACTTCTGTTATTATAGACGGTTTTTGTTGAAAAAAGGTTTCATATCTGTAAAAATTTTGATATAATGGGATGATAAAATAGAATGAACGGAGAATTTTTATGGTATTCACAGAAAAATTTGAAAAACTTTGCAGCTATGAATCATATGAAAAACTTTCTGACGATGATATTGATTTGATTTACAGATTATCATACGACACTAATTCTTTTATTCGTGCATTGTCTGCTGAAATTCTGGCGAAAATTCCGAATGAAAGAAGTAAAAGTATATTATTCATGCTGGCAAACGACAGACACTGTTTTGTAAGGACAGAAGCATATGACTCTCTTTCTGTATTCAGTGACAAAGAAACTGCCGGATTACTGTCAGAAAAGATAAGCAGTGAATCCGATGATCTGGCTCTCAGTTACGCTGTCATATCATTTGCACAGATATGCAGAGATATGGATATGATAAATATGGGAACCGAATTTCTGACTTCGGCTGCCGACAAATTGACATCAGAAAGATGTACTTTATGTATGTATTACGCTATGTATCTATTAGGGAAACGGGAGTATTTAAGAAAGATATATTCCATTTTACATTGCAAAGATTATCGGATAGTATGTATGGCAGTTTCTTTGTTGAGTGATATAATAAACAATTCAAATTCAAAAGAAATCATATCGGAAGTCAATAAAATAGATAACGATACGATTGCTGTACAGAGCAGTATCAAGAGTTTTTTGGAGGAATATTGCTAATTTTGGGTTAATGCAAAAAATCCGAGATAGGAATTGTATTTCCTATTTCGGATTTTATCGTACAAAATGAATCTGCAACTTGCTTTTTTAATTCTTTCTTGTATTTGTAAAATGTATTGTGAGATATTCCTAAGAGTTTCATAATCTGATCTGACCATCACCAGATAGAAGTAAGTGCAAATGAAATTCTGAATAAAAACGAGCCGTGGATATATCAAAAATACCCACGGCTTCTATGCTGCATCTTCAAAAGTCAACTCTCATTTTGTTTTTGTCAATAACAAGAATACCCTCGTCCTGCATTCGTCCGAACTCACGGGACAATGCACTGCGGTTTACTCCGAGATGTTCTGCAAGTGCTGTCTGGGTGAAAGGAATGGTTATAAACCCATCCTTTTCCTTTGGCAGTGTGGAAAGGTAAATCATAATCCTGTCCCGCAGCCCTTTCTGACTGAGTATTCTGACTTTCTGATTCAATATCAGATTCTTTTTGGCAAGACTTTTTATCAGATTCTCTGCAAGCTTCAGACGCAGCGGAGATGTTTCTTCGGAAAGATAAATGGTTTTCAGATCAATGAACAGAATAGTACATTCTTCAACAGCCCTGACCTGTACAGGGCTGATTTTTGTATCATTGATAACTAACGTTTCACCGAAAAGATATCCCCCTCCGAAGCAGTGCATGGTTATCTGATCGAAGCTTTCGTTCTGGAAGGAGCTTTCTATCCTGCCCTTCAGCAAAAGACCTGCACTTTTCAGCTCATCACCCAAACGGACAATAAATTCATCTTTTTGTATCTTTCTGATACGACCGTTAAGTAACATAATAACCTCGGTCAGCTGTTCATCTTCAATATCGTCAAACAGATAGCATTTTCTTATGGAAGATAAATAGTCTTTGTTGGTAATCATATTTTTCACCTCCATTTTATCATATCATAAAGTTGTTGCTGCGGCAACAGCTTTTTTCTCTTTCTTCGGTTAGAATATAAACAACGAAAGCAAAGGAAGTGAGGAATAATGAAAGAGAAGACAGGTATTGTGTTTTCGGTTGCAGCTGATAATCAGCCCGTGGCAGGCTGCACGATTTCCAAAGAGGTCTATTCAGACGGTCAGGATTATATTTCGTATTTCTCGCTGGCTGAAGGTACAGATATCAGTGCAGAAATATACAGTTATCATAAGCTGATTATCCTTGCCGCAGGAAATCTGACGGTTTATACCGATAAGACACAGCGGCAGTTAACCGAAGGTCAAGGTATCCTTACACCTGTAGATAATCCCGTGGGTATGAGGACGGACACAAAAGCAATTTATACGGAAATTTCAGTCAGGAGGGATACTATGAACAGTATTATCAAGTCAGGAGAAGTTTTTGAATTAGCGGAATTACTTCCATATCAGGAGGGCAAAATAATCAATATGGATATAGCTCATAATGAAAAGATGAAATTTGTTATCATGAGCTTTGATGAAGGCACAGGTCTTACCGAACATGCAGCCCCCGGTGAAGCACTGATTTTTGCACTGGACGGAAGTGCCGTTATCGGTTATGAAGGACAGGAACACTGTATCAAAGCCGGAGAGAATTTCAAATTTGCTGCAGGCGGTAAGCATTGGGTTAAGGCAGACGGCAGATTCAAGATGGCTTTGCTGATGACTCTGGCGTAAAATAATTCAATAAGGAGAGGTAACAAATGAAATACTATGTCAATGAAAACTGCATTGGATGCGGACTTTGCGAGTCTGTATGTCCGGAGGTCTTTTCTTTGTCGGACGAGGGTGTGGCTGTTGCAATCAGCGAAGATGTTCCCGAAGACGCTCTCGAAAGAGCAGGCGAAGCAATGAATGATTGCCCGGTAGGTGCAATCGAAGAAAGATAAACTACCCGAAACCGTTTATCAGGTGCAGTTCATGTGTCAGATAAACGGTTTTTATCTGAAAAAAACGATTATGAAAAAGTGTTGCTGCGGCAACAGCTAACTTATTATGATTTTTGTATAATATAGTCAGAAAATAAAAAGGAGTGAGTCAAATGGTAGAAATGAACAGCAGAAAGGCAGCAATCGTAGGGTGTGGATTTGTAGGTTCGGCTTCGGCATTTGCACTGATGGAAAGCGGACTGTTTTCAGAACTTGTGCTGATAGATGCAGACAGGAACAGAGCAGAGGGGGAAGCACTTGACATCAGTCACGGACTTCCTTTCTCAAAGCCTATGCAAATCTATGCAGGCGGCTATGAGGATATCAGCGATGCAGCCGTTGTAATTGTTACAGCAGGTGCAGGACAAAAGCCTGGTGAAACAAGGCTTGATCTGGTGAAAAAGAATGTAGCAATTTTCAAGTCCATTATCCCGCAGATAGCAAAGTATAATCAGAGCGGTATTCTTCTGGTAGTGGCAAATCCTGTGGATATCCTGACTTATGTAGCAAAGCAGCTCAGCGGTTTTCCTGCCAACAGAGTATTCGGCTCAGGTACGGTGCTTGATACGGCAAGGCTCAAATATCTCCTTGGAGAGCATCTCGGTGTGGACAGCAGAAGTATTCACGCTTTCATTATCGGTGAACATGGTGACAGTGAGATCGCTGCATGGAGCAGTGCAAATGTTTCCGGTGTTCCGCTTCACAAATTCTGCGAGATGAGAGGTCATTTTGAGCATGAAAAGGCAACAAAGGAAATTGCCGAAGGTGTCAAGAACAGTGCCTATGAGATCATAGAGAAAAAGAGAGCAACCTATTACGGTATTGCAATGTCGGTCAAACGTATCTGTGAGGCAATTGTCAGGGATGAAAAATCCATTCTGCCTGTTTCCAGTATTCAGGATACGGATGAGATCAGCGGCGTGGCACTGAGTATGCCTGCCATTGTCGGTAAGAACGGTGTTGAGGATCTGGTTCCGATAGAGCTTGACGCTGATGAAAAAGCAGCACTGAAACAATCTGCCGATACCCTGAAGGCAGTACTGAATGATGTATTGGAGGGATAAAAAATGCAGCCTGATTACAGTAACAAGCTTGAAAAAGCCGCAGCGTTGACGGCAATAGTAGGACATCCGCTGCAGACAATGGCAGAATAAAAGAGCTGACAAAGCTTGCTTATGACTTTGGCATGGATAATGCCCTTATGAGTGAAATGACACCCGAAGAAGCCTATAAAAGCTTTGAGGATTTCTTTGTCAACGGTATGCCTTGTGACAGAATAAACACACTGATTTCCAATAATGACGTAAGCTGGCAGCAGACAAGGGATATTCATGCACAGTACTGGAAAGATGTAGCACCTTACTACATACTCAGAAACAGCGTCATGGACGGAATGCTGCAAGGTACAAAGCTGCACCTCACTGTTGGTGAAAATGCTTATACGATCAGCAAATGAAATAGATAGAGAAAAAACATGATACGCTGCCGGAGCAGCTATGATTCAGATCAGTTTAATACCCATTTACCTTAGCCTCGCCTTGTGCGGGGCATTTTGTTTTGTAAAAAAAGGGAAAAAATACAGCCGTGCATATAACTGAAATGCTCTGCACAGCTGTAATAAATATTAATATCTTATTTTACAAAAAGTTCCTTCAAAGGAACAGCCGGATTCCGATATCTGCCCCATGATTTTGAAGCATTGCCATAGTCTATCGCTCTCTGTGGACAAAGTTGAAGACAAGCGGTGCATCGGGTACATTTTTGTTTCCGGACAGGATATCCCTCCATGCTCTCAATATTTGCCGCAGGACAAACTCTTGCACAAATTCCGCTCTTTTTGATAACTTCCAACTCACAGGATATAGTGTTTCATTGTGCCTCTCTGTCAAACTTTGTCAGATCTTTTATGACCTCGCCGGCAATAATCAGTCCGACAACAGACGGCACAAAGGCAGTAGAACCGGGAATATCACGCCGCTGGGTGCATTTTCTTGCTGTTCCGGGCGGACAGATACAATGCTGACGGCAGCTTATTGTCATGTCCTCAATCGGTCTTATGGGCTTTTCTTTGGAATAGACTACCTTTAATTTTTTAATTCCCCGCCTGCGGCATTCGTACCTCATTACACGAGCAAGAGGACATACAGATGTATCGTAAATATCAGCTACCTCAAACGCTGAAGCATTGACCTTGTTGCCTGCACCCATTGAACAAATTATCGGCGTTTTACAGGCACCGGCATTCATCACAAGCTCCAGCTTACCGGTCACTGTGTCGATAGCATCAACAATATAGTCATACTGTGAAAAATCAAACTGATTTTTGGTATCGGGCATATAGAAAGTTTTATATGTGGTAACTTTGCAGTCGGGATTGATCTCATAGATTCGTTCCTCTGCAACATCGACCTTATACTTACCGACAGTTTTTCTGGTAGCGAGTATCTGACGGTTGATATTTGTCAGACAGACTTTATCATCATCTATCAGATCAAGACTGCCCACACCGGAACGAGCGAGGGCTTCAACCGTATAGCCGCCGACACCACCTATGCCGAAGACGGCAACTCTTGATTTTTGGAGTATTTCCATTGCATTTTTACCGAAAATGAGTTCGGTTCTTGAAAATTGATTTAACATGAATGATTCCTCTCAATCGTAAAATGAAGTCCGTCGGAGCTGTAAACGGCATAGTATTGTTTTGCTGACAGAAATGTATCGATGATACTCTGTGTAATGAAATCCGTTTTATCGAGTGTGAAATAAGGTCTGGGACAGACATCGTGAAAATGAAGTGCTATACCGGATTGGGTTTTGATTAAATTTTTTAACGCAGCTATTTCCGAAAATGACAACATGATGGCTGAATCCTTTCCATAGAGAACTTTGAATTATAATCCGACTTTTTCAAATGCCTGATGCAAATCGTCAATTAAATCATCTGTATCTTCAATTCCTGCACTGAATCTCAGAAAACCGTTGTGAAATTCTTCGGGATACAGATATTGCCTTTCATCATTTTCTCCGATGAACACGATCAGACTTCCCTCATGTCCAAGCGATACGGCAGAAGTGATGATATTAAGATGACTGACAAATTGATTATAGGTATCATGGTCAGCTTTTAGTCCGAAAGAAAGTACACCGCCGAATCCGAACATCTGTTTTTTGGCAAGTTGATGATATGGATTGCTTTCCAGCCCGGGATAGGACACAAAGCTGACACCGGGCTGTTTTTCAAGCCACTGAGCGATTCGGAGTGCATTTTCATTATGCTGTTTCATTCGCAGGGGCAAAGTGACACATCCTCTCATAATTAGCCATGCATTAAAGGGACTGATAGTTGCTCCGAGATTGATTTGTGACTGTGCACGGATGATATCAAGATATCTGGTTTTTCCGATGATTGCACCGCCCATTGCATCACCGTGACCATTGATATATTTTGTGAGACTCTCAACAGTAAAATCTGCCCCAAGTTCCAAAGGACGCTGATTATATGGTGAAGCAAATGTATTGTCCACGGACAACAGAATATCATGTTGATGTGCCAGTTCTGCAAGGGAAGAAATATCTGATATACTGAGAGTAGGATTTCCGGGAGTTTCAATATGAATCAGTTTTGTATTCGGTCTGATAGCCGCCCGCACTTTCTCAATATCAGATGTATCAACGATAGTGGTTTCTACCTTGAATTTATGATTGAACAGTTCCCCCAGAAGTCTGTACACGGCAATATATGTAATATTTGAAAAAATAACATGGTCACCGCTTTCCAGTAATGCGAAAAAGAGTCCCGATAATGCAGCAACACCGCTTGCCAGTACGATACAATCCTCACCGTTTTCAAGAGAGGCGATTTTTTCCTGAAGATATTTTTGGTTTGCCCCGCCGTTTCTTGTGTACAGGTTTCCGGAAGCACCGGACCAGTTAATTGCTGTAGGATCATAAGGCAGTTCATAGCTGTTAGACATAGTGATTGGTTTATGAATAGCACCTGTTTCTTTGTCAACGGTATTTCCTTCATGAACAGCTCTTGTCTGAAAACTGAGTTTTTGATTTGACATAAAATCACTCCAATATATATAAAACCTATTTAATAACTATGAATATTATAATAACTCCAATGGTAATTGTCAAGAAATATATGAAATACCAAACTTATAAATATAACCTATTAAAAGATATAATTTAATGGATATTGACAAATGTTTATCAAAAAGAATATAATAGCAATACGGTTAATACATATTATTCAGATAGGTTATATATAAGAAAGGAAGGAGCAAAATGAATTTCTTCAAAGATATGCTTCTTCATTCGCAGGACGGACGAATGTGGATAGTATCAAATTTTGAGTTTACGGCATGATAGATGTTTTTTTCACAATGAAAAGGAGTTATGGATGGTTATGAAAAAATATAAAAAAGTTTTTGGATTGATTTTAGCGGTGTCTTTGGTAACAGTTTCTTTTGTGGGATGTTCTGATAACGCAAAAGAAAAAAGTAATAGTACGGCTCATTCATTGGAAAGCGGAAAAATCACGATTACTAATGTGTCCTATGATCCGACAAGAGAGCTTTATCAAAAGTATGATGAACTGTTTGAAAAATATTATCATGAGAAACACGGCTCTGAAATAGAAGTGATTCAGTCACATGGAGGTTCAGGAAAACAGGCTCGTTCTGTCATTGAAGGAGCAGATGCAGATGTTGTCACGCTTGCTTTGGAACATGATATTACTCTGATAGAGCAGGCAGGACTGATAGAAAATGGATGGCTGAAAGAATTTGATTTGGATTCGTCACCATATACATCTACGATTGTCTTTTTGGTAAGAAAAGGTAATCCAAAACAGCTCAGGGATTGGAATGATCTGATAAAAGATGGTGTTGAAATTATCAATCCCGATCCGAAAAGCAGCGGCGGTGCCTGCTGGAATTTTCTTGCAGCGTGGAAATATGCTCTTGACAATCACAATAATGATGAATCTGAGGCAAAGGGATTTGTGAAAAAGCTGTATGAAAATGTGACAGTCATGGATTCCGGTGCAAGAGGAGCAACCACTACATTCGTGGAAAACGGACAAGGAGATGTTCTGATTGCATGGGAAAATGAAGCCATTAACAGTGTGGCAGAGTATCCCGATGAATATGAGATCGTAACACCAAGTATTTCTATTCTTGCCCAGCCGAGTGTTGCGGTCGTTGATGTTAACGCAAATAAGAACGGCACACAGGATGCAGCAAAAGAGTATCTGGAATATCTTTATACAGAAGATGCCCAGAAAATCATAGGTGAAAACGGTTACAGACCGACAAATGAAACGATTCTCAAAAGTTTTAGTGATAAATTTGATTTAAACGTAAAACTTTGCAAGATAGATGATTTTGGCGGATGGGATGCTGCTTATGAAAAATTCTTTGATGACGGAGCTATTTTTGATGAAATCTATGGAAACTGACAGACAGATTTTTTAAAATTGTTTGATAATATCCGTATTTCGTAAAAATTGGTGTGCGAAATATGGATATTATTTTTAGGCGATTGTAAAATGTAGAATTAGAATTTTACCAAAAAGAAAAAATGAAATAGAAGTCTGTAATTAGTCCCAAAAAAGAATTTTTTACAACACAAAAAGACCGATTGAAAAAATCAGTCTCTGAAAGATATATATTTCAATAGTTAACAGGCAGATTTGACAAGTTTTCGTACACTTTTATAAAGTTCGGGCTTGCAAATAGATTTTGCAAGAATAACACCGATAAGCTGAGTACAGCCTGCAAGGAACAGATCGGCCTTGATAGTTGAAATGTTAGAAGTACGCAGATCATCCATAGAGAAAGTATCTTTAAAAATATTGATGGTTCTTTCGACAAGTACTCTGTGTTTGTACAAATTGTTCCAGTGTTCGGTATTTCTCGGAATACCAGGACAATCTCTGAAATTTTTGTCCGGATATGTGTAAGCACATTTTCCGTAAGAAGAAGTCGTACATGGAGTGTCGCAGGTACAAATCCTTTTTCTTCCTTGTGGAATTGATTTGTGACAAACCCATTTAAAACGCAGGGAACGGTTTTTACCGCCGGATTTTCCGAGATAAGTGAATTGTGTACCGTCAACAGGACAAATCGGATTTCCAAATTGATTGAAAAGTGTATTGGAAGTTTTTGAATTTCTGGGATTGATGGGTATACAAGCTCTTTTGAATTTGAAATCGTTTTTGAGCATGGAATAAATATCATACGAATCGAAAGCAGAATCGCCAAGAAAAGTGGAATATTGGAATTGATTGTGCCTTTTGAAAAAGTCTGTTAAAACGGGTTTCAAGGAAACGGAATCGGCAATTTCCTTATCCTTTTCGGGATCATCCGTTTTCGGAGTGACGATTTCGGGGTGTTCTTTTCTGAAATCATCGTCAAAAAAGGCAATATGTCTGACGATGCCAAGCCCGTTTGTAACAATGCCTGCCTTATAGGAATAGCAGAAATGCCCGTTGATATACTGCTGGCGTGCCAAGGGAGCTTTTTCAGCTTCATCGGGAAAAAGGGAATACACCAATTTGTAAGGACTTAAATCTTTATCTGATTTTGATTTGATGATCTTTTTTGCGGTTTCCAACTTTGTGTTGAAGAATTTCGGATTGTTTTCCTTTACTTTCGGCTCGATTCCCGTTGTATCATAAATCAAATACTGTGACTTCTTTTCGTTGATTTCTTTACAGATCGGTTCTGTTATTTCCACCAAAGAATAAAACATCGTCTGTATATAGTCACAGAATTGCTGTTTAAATCTTGTGATCTGAGGTTCATCGGG
>DBXL01000048.1:10787-10963 GCA_002309275.1 Ruminococcaceae bacterium UBA1213
CTGTTTCATACCGAGAAGCCTTTGTAATATCAAAGCACGGATGAAACTTTCCAAAGAATTGATGCGTTTACGTCCGTAGTGACCGTAATAGGCATTTTTAAAGCGATACGGTATGATTGTATCGAAGTCGATGTACTCCTCAAGAAGTTCGATAAACTTCGGTTTATTGTTTTCCA
>DBXL01000048.1:11068-11427 GCA_002309275.1 Ruminococcaceae bacterium UBA1213
TATACCATAAACGGAGAAAAATCAGTTGTATAAATCGAAAAAAGTCGGCTGTTTATGCCTATTTAGGATATTTTACAATCGGCTATAAAAAATCTATGAAAGGAGAAAACTATGATTGATAGAAATGCGTATTCCGAAAAAAATATAAGCCAAAAGCCTGCTATTGAATTGTTGCAGGCTATGGGTTACACCTATATCTCGCCCGAAAACTGCCTGAAACAGCGTGGCGACGGGTATCATGTTCTGCTGAAAGATATTCTGCGTGGACAGCTCCGAAAACTCAACAGATATACTTATGCAGGAACAGAAAATGAGTTTTCATCAGCCAATATCGAACGTGCCATAGAAGACCTTGACGA
>DBXL01000089.1 GCA_002309275.1 Ruminococcaceae bacterium UBA1213
ATGGGAATTTTATTTCTTTCAAGTGCTTCCATAAAGCTTGAAGGTCCTCCGTGCGTTATCACTATTCTTGCATTTTCAACATTCCTTATCATATCACGATAAGAAAAAAAATCACTGTAATCGCAGAATCGGGGGATATAGCATGAAAATCCCCTTTGAACGACAATCATGTCACTTACAATTTTTTCTTCTGCAATTCTGTCAATACATTTGATAAGCCTGTCAAAAGGCTGCTCATGCGTTCCCACTGTCACAAATATCATATACTCTCCATTAAAATATGCTTCCAAGATTTTCCGCTTTGGGATAGAATTGTTTCAATTCCTCCCACTGCACAATAAACTTATCTGCAACCGGATAGATAAGCCTGCCTGTAAGAGTGGGCTTGTCTATCCGGTCAAATACCTCTATATACATTGTCTTTATGCCCCCAATTTTCCCTACATAAAAAAACGGTACGGCAACTGCTGCTCCTGATGATATGATAATATCAGGCTTTTCTTGATACAAAACCCTCAATGCAAGAGCGGTGTTGAGAAAAAATGCTTTGATACTTCTGTTGGTCGGATAAAAGCAGGAATATATTTTTTCTCCCTTGAGAGTGCTTTTGATATTCTCCTTATCAAACGTAACCCAGAAACGCTCATGCTTTTCCCAGAATTTTTTTAACATTTTTAAGTGATGAAGATGACCTCCTGATGAACATACAAGACAAATTTTCATTATCATTTTACCTTCTTCAGCCTTTTCAGTAATTTTTGGTTTTTCCTACGACTCACGGTCAGACTTTTGAAAATTCTATATAGCAATAAACACGGCAACAAAATTTTATACTTATAAAAAAAAGGGTAGAATATTTTTACTTGATTCATAGGTAAAAATATTTTTTTTAGTATGAATCTTGCTTTTCCCTTTTTTCCCCCGCCATATCTGGCAACTTCATTTTCTATAAGATTTTGAATATCACCGTATGTTCCTGAATAAATCATATAATCCAGCATTTTCTTTTCTTCTTCGGTCAAGCTTTTTTTCCCGAAAACATCAAGTGCCAACTGTTTATTTGCCTGTTCAAATTCATGTATGCCAAGTTTTTTTGTTTCCTCTGCTATGTATTCCGTATCCAGTGTATCACCAAGATTTTTCCATATCACATAAGTGTCCAGAAGAGAACGCAAACCTGTACCGCCCCCCGAATAGTGCTTATATTCATGGGCTGTAAAATAAATATACATATCATTGTCGCTGAAATGATACCCATAAGCATTGTCATCGTCCTTTTGCAAACGGTCAAATATATTCCTGTAATAACTATACAGCTTTTTATCATGGTAATCCCCAAACAGTGCCGTATGCATTTCAAAATTGCTGACGGGCTTCTTTAAGTATGTATTATCGACACCCTTTCCCAGTCTGTCACAGGAAAAACCCAGATTCACCATTATTTCATTTACTTTTTCAATATAAGTACCGTCACACAGAATATCAAAATCAGCCATTTGTCTTATCCCCGTCGCAGGATACAATTCTTTTATGATGATTCCTTTCAGGGGCATATAACGGATTTTTTCTTCCTCCAATCTTTCAAACAGCAATTCTTTATCTATTTCCATTACAGCCGTCTTTCTGACGGATTTTCCCATACTCTCAATAAAATCCTTATCGTAAATACCTGCTTTTTTCAGGGCATACCCAACTATCGCTGTCAGCATATGCTTATCAGCCGCTTTATACAAATTTGACATATCCAATTTATCTATCCTTGCCTTTTCCGGCTCTTCATCATTTACAACGCACCCGGAAAGGTACAATACCTCATCTATCATTTTCCTGTACTCTTCTTTATTCACAACATTTTCCCTCTCACATACAGTTATAAAACTTTTATTCAGCTTTCCTTATCCGCCCATTGATATAATATACCAAATATTTCAAGCAATTTTGTGCAATATACAGAAATTTATCTTTTTTTTTGGAATTATACCTCTGAAGGTTCAATTTTTTTGTTTTTGGAGGATATAGTGAAAGACGGTTTTAACAGATATGCTCTGAATACCGTTTTATTATTATTGTAAAGGAGAATATATCTTATGAGCAAAACCATTAAACTCGGAATGTTATTTGAATCAGACAATGTACCGAATTTTGGCAGCATTGAGAGAAATCCCCTCAGTAATTCCATATTCCTTATAGCTGAAGATATTCCGAAACTGAATACCACTCTTACAGAAACTGCTTGCAGTCCATACCTTGCAGACAACAGCAAATTCAATTTCCATACAGGGGATACTGCATATATCGTTGACTGGATCACTGCTCAAACCGGTCCGGTCTATATATACCACAGTACAACAGACCAGTGGTATGAAATGATACCCAACGAATAAGCTTGAAGGAGTGATTATTTGAATACAGAAGTCAAATCTGCCATGCTTTTCAGAAGCGGAAATATTCCTGATTTCAGCCTTTTTCACCTCATTCTGGACAGACACATGGAAATCACACGAAAAGCAAATGAAATCAGCGGTACTCCCCCTCTGACTTTCAGTGCAGGCGGAACAACTCTCAAAAATTACCGTATTTACGGGAATACCGTCAATGGAACGTCTGTCGGAGATGAGGTCACAAACTCTGCCAATGAGCATTACGAAGAATACTGTATCCCCATATCACTCGGCGGACAGACAACCAATATATACCTTTCTGAACCTCTCCGAAAAATCGGAACAGATACCGACTATACAGACTACAAAAGTAAAAAAATTATCCGAAAAATTCTTAAAGTAGTTGTTACATCTGACAATATCCGAAAAATAAGCGACCAGACATGGTATATTGCAAAGACTCACCCGTCTTTAAAACATGTCATCAACGGCAATGATATAGTGAATATCTACTGCAACTGTCTGCCGAATGGTTCAACCTCCAACACCAACTGCTGTTTCATAAATAACACCGGTACAATACGATTCAATACCTCTGAACCGTACAATACCGTAAATGATGTACTCAATGCATTTGGAGGAATTTTCTTTCTTGTCATTTACGAAACTCCACAAGAACAAACAATCAATCTGCCGCCGCTCCAAACAGGCAACGGCAGCAATGTGCTGAGCGTCCAAACATCTGTACAACCATCTCAAGTTGACATAAGCGGAAAAATATCTTCATCGTGACCGGCAAAATAATTTTTACGCCCATAATCAACTTTGTCCATCTGTAAAAAGAAGAGTCAGACAGTCAAAAAGTCTGACTCTTGTTTTATTTCTCAGTTTTTTCAAATATTCTTTTTATCGGACATACTTTTATGCACATTTTACACCCTATACATTTTTCGGAATCTATGCCAGGATAATCAAAACCTTCATCATCTGCTATCATTGTTATCGCTCCTTTCGAACACACGGAATAGCAGGCTGTACAACCACAGCATTCTTCTTTTCCTTTATACAATACAGGAATCTCCATCATCATTTCACCTTTCTATTGATGATACGCCTCATTTTGATTTTTAATGCCATCTTCGTACCATGACCGCCATATCTTTCTGCAATATATCCAAAATCCTTCTGTTTGAAATCATCCCAGAACTTATCACGACTATCAGGTCTTTTGGGTGGATTGAACATTGTGGGACGTGTCGATTTCTTGTATTCCGTTTCACTGCATATCACTTTATCACTCACACTGTCAAACAGCTTTTGTCCCTTCTCACTGTTCATCAGCACCAACGATACTCCCTTATTATCATCAAAAGCAGGCAATGCTTCACGTATTGCCCAAAAATCCGCAATTGTTATATCTCCCGGATGAAAAGCCGTTTTATATTTACATTCATAACAACTTGGTCTGAGCATGATATGGGCGTAAAAAATATTTGTAAACACGCGGCTGTCGATACGTTTCTTTTTTCCGTTTTTCAAAAAATGCATGGATTCTATGTGTTCAGCCCAGCCGAATTGCTTTTTATTCCTGAAATCTACTCCAACGCATTTTCCATGCCTGCTCTCCTGCCACTCAAGATATTTTTTCCATACATCCGGGCTAGGTACACCGTGACAGATAATGTCCACAAGATATAAATTTTCATACGGCTTGCCTAAAAAACATTTCAGTCCATCAACCTGACAAGGCGTTCCCGAAAAAAGAACCTTTCTCCCGTCTAACAAATCTGCCTTCACGTTTTTGAAAGTATCACCAAGCTTGCTCTCGATATACTTTGAACCTCTCATCCTATCTCTTTGTTCAGCGGTTTCTGCCCTTTGATGAACCGCCTTGTATGGTTCACTCATCACACAGCCGTACACAACGCCCCCTTCAGATAAAATATGATCCGAAAGGGCTGTAAATATCCCACCTGATTGTGATTCTTTTCTGATACTTGCGTCAGGGTGCTTTACAGCATATGCTCTCGGTTTTGAAATATTATTCATTTCTTTTTTCCCCCTTTGATAGTTTTCAGAACCTTACTCCAGATGATTTTCAGAAATTCATTGTTAATTACAACAAACATAACCATACCTATTATAAAATTCAGAATATTAAGATAAAAATTCTGCATAAAACATACTATCAGCATGACTGTTATCAAAGCATACATCAATATCTGCTTTTTCACATTGAACTTCATGGGCTGGAATTTTCTTGAATCCAACATTCTGAATAAAAAAAGACTGAAATAAGCCACAAGAGTCGAAACAGAACCTGCCGTAATACCGCAGACATGAATCAGTAAAAAATCAACTGCCAGATTGATGGCGGCTGCTCCCATGGTAGTAAAACCGACACTTTTTGTTTTTTTATGTGCAATATATATTCCGCCCTGAAAGGCTGCCATACAATAAAAAAACATAGCAAGTATCAATATGGGCATCTGTACATAAGCGTCACCGTAATCTCCCCTTATCAATATCTTGAACATTACGGGGGTAACGCCTATCAATGCAGCCGTAAATCCTATCATAAGGCAGAATATCCTGTCAAACATCTTTGTATAATACCCCGACGCATCTTCATCATTGACAGCCATTGACGCATTTTCCTGCCATGCCATGGCCATGATACCCTGAGCCACCGACAAAAGATTGGGTATCTTATTTGCGGCGGCATATACTGCATTAGCCTCGATTCCCAGAAAAAAAGTGATTACCAGACGGTCAGACAATTTCAGTACCCAGTTGGACATATTATTCGGCACCATCGGCCATGAATATGCCAGCAGTCTGCCTATCTCCTTTTTAGATACTTCCGAAGTTTTCAGATACTTTCTTATATTTACCGCATATGATAAATATATTGATGCCGCTGCATTGGCAATGCATAAACCTATCAATACGCCAAGCAAACCCATCTCAGCCATCTGCACAGACAATATGACACATACCATATTGATGACGGACAGGGTGATTGCCGCAACAGAATATTGTTTATTTTTTCCAAGACCTCTTGCGACCTGACCTATCGTCAGATATATCGTATCAAAGACAAAATACAGGCTCATCAATGCCCTTTCCAATACAGAAAGCTCCATAAAAAAAAACTGCACGATAACAGCCGCAAGAAGCGACACGGGAATAGTCACTATAAAAATATTGGTGATAATAGATGTACACTGTGCAGCATCGTCACGGCAGTCTATCAGAAATCTAAATGCAGCCGACTGTATCTGAAGCGTAGCTATCGGAATAATAAGCATGATAAGAGTAGCTATCAAATCATAAATACCATATTCTGCCTTGGTAAGATTTTGAGTCAGTATCGGCAATGTCACAAATGCCGTAAGCTGTGGCAGCAGCTTGCCTACGGCTAAAACACCTGTATTTTTTGCTAAATTTTTTTCCCTACTCATTATTTGCTTTCAGCCTCTCCAAATATCTGTCAAAACCCTCTCTGCGTGCTTCAACGAATTTACTGAAATCTACATTTTCCGTAAATTTCTCTGCCATTTCCCTCCATGATACGTTTCCTATATCTTTATGATCAATAAAACGATATTCCAATTCTGTTCCGCTGAGCAGTCCGTCCAGCTTACTTCTTCTTGATTCCGATGACGCTATCGCTATAAACGGCGTATTATTCATTATACTGTAACATATTCCATGAAAGAATGAGGATACAACAAGGTCAACAGAATTTATCATTTCCATCCATTCAAAAGGATCCAAATCGGGTACATTGATATAGCCGTCAGTTCTTATGGCTGATGATATAAGATTATATTCGTTTCCAAGCTGCTCTTTTATTTTTCTTTTCACTTGCCTGTTTTCGCAAAGCACCAATATATTTTTTTTATTTTTATCTATACTTTGCCCTTTGGTCAATTCGGCAATATCCCTTTTGGCAACATCAAAGTGATATAACAATGACGGATCACAGGAAACAGTCATTTTTTCTTCCGGTATCCCTGCCGACTTTATCTCATTATAGGTCATTTCATCACGCACGGATATAAATTCAAACTCGTCCAGAGCCTGTCTGAGCAAAGCATGGTCTTTTTCATTCAGCATATCAAATTTACTTCTCGATGATGCGGCATATGAAAATTTACGGCACCCCAAATCGCCTATCAAAAAATACGGCTTGGCAAAGCCTCTTAAATGGTTCAAATTCCATATTTCATCACTGCCTGCAATAATGACGTCATACTTATTTTTGACAAAATTCTGAAATTCTTCAAGAGAATCCGAAACAAGCGTTTCTTCCGATCTCAGCTTTTTTGTTTTTTCATAGCCTCTGTCAAATGCTTTTTTCATCTTGACATCAAAAAAGAAGTTTCCGAAATGACGAAGATATTTCTTTGAAAAAGGCGATATTCTGTATGCGTTGTGACCTTTGAGCATATCATAATCAATCACTTCGGCTTCTATGCCGTTTTCCATATTCAATCTCGAACACAGTGATATTGACTGCAAAAAAGCTCCGTAATTTCTTGCCCTGTGGAAAGTCAAAATTCCGATTTTCAATGTTCCCACTCCTATCTGACCGTCAACAAATTTTTATCCAGCAAATATTTGTAACGGAATACCATTCCGCACGTAAAGTAATAGATAACGCTCATTTTAAAATCATACAAAGGATTGCCTGTAAAACAATACATGACAAAAAAGAGCTGAAATGCCAATGAAAATCCTGTCATTCTGAGAGCCGTAACAGTGAATTTCTGACTTCTTATCATTTTTGTATAAACATCGATAGACGTTTTTAATGCATATATGAACCATGATATATATATCAAAAAGCCAACTACACCTGTTTCACACAAAAGCTGAAGATACACATTATGCACTTCAAATTCTCTGTTTGAGCGGACAGCAGATGACAAAGTATGCAAAAATTGATGCCAGCCGATACCGAATATAGGATTCTGTCTAAAGTTTTTCCACGCTATCTCCCACAGCTCAAAACGAATCATTACAGATGTATCATCGCCTTCCAAAGCACTCTGCATACGTGTCGATATGACCGACAAGGAGGGTATCATATTAACAATAACAAACAATGTGATAAACGCCACAACTACAACAACAAGTGTTTTATACAACTTTGTTGCCGACTTTCTTCCTGCAAGAGAGAAATAGTATGTAAGATACAAAGCCGCAATGATAAATATAAGATGACCTCTTTTTCCTGTGAGGAGCAACGCTGTTATGAATATCAAAAGAAGTATAAGATTACTCCTCTTTTTTGTAAGATAAAAGCCAACAGCCATCATCAATATACCGCAACTCAAAAACATTCCATTGGACGATGTATGTGTAGTCAGTCCTGCCATATATCCCAACGAAAATGCATTTCTCAAAATACCCGCATCACCATTGAACAAAGGTAACATACGTGAAATATAGAAATCCCTGTCGATAAACTCTACAAATGTAAAAAATGCATATACCAGATAGCACACAAACAAGGACTTCATTATATATTCTTCCGATTTATTCGTATGTATCATGAACATTCCCAGTAACAAAGTGCCTGCGAACTTTATCGTACTGTACAGCGACCAGCCGCTGCGATTCAATGTAACAAGAAACATCAGAACAAAAAATATAAACACAACGTAACTCATATTCTGTATCTTCTTGTTCATAAAGATCAATACGAGTGGAATCAATACATATACAACGTGCATGACCACGTTGATATAGTCATTATTCAAAAAAGCAGTGGATATACCTCCGTTGTTTGCAAAATACAGTACAGAAACAGTGTATAGTACATATACCAGGTCATTCACTTTAATTTTATATCTATCCGTATTGTTCATAACACAACTCCTTTTATGGTCTGCCTTTTCGTGTCATTATGAAAACAGCTCCCGGCTACAAAATGAATACCTTATCATACCATATCCCATGTTAAAATGGTATCTTCTTCAAGATCTCTGTTGACCTTGCGTCCGACAACTATGTCCGTATAAACAGGTGATATTCCCGTACCGGGACGCTTGGGCATAAGATCGGATTGGCTGATTGTTTCTCCACATTTCATATCTCTTGTCAGTACAAGTGACCTTCTGGCTTCCCTGCGGGGAACTTTCTCACATTCAAGAACTGTTTTTTCTCCGCTTCCAAGCACCTTATCTATCCATCTGAAATTGGCAATAGCCTTTTTGAAATCTTCCGGATCGCCTGCATGATAATGATCATTTCCTTTCAGGGTTTTGTCAAGCGTGAAATGCTTTTCTATCACATCAGAACCAAGCATATAAGCAGCAGCCAATGTCATCATTGTATCATCGGGAGCAACATGGTCACTGAAGCCCACTTTTACATCAGGAAAAACTTTTTTCAATGTTTCGATAATACGGAGATTGGCATTTTGCGGATCTGTAGGATATGAAAGAACACAATGCAGTATGGTTATATCATTGCAGCCTGATTCCTTCAATGCACGGATTGCCTCATCAACTTCCGAAAGATATGCTGCTCCCACTGAAAGTATCACAGGTTTTCCTTTTGCACCGATATAACTGATAAACGGAAGGTTAGAAAGATCTGATGAGCTTATTTTATAAAAATCAACCATGCTTTCAAGATAATCCGCAGAGGCATAGTCAAAGGGAGTTGATGTAAAATCCATATTTTTGGAATGGGTATAGTCACATAACTCCCTGTATTCTGCTTCTCCGAATCCGTCATGCTTGAGGAACAATTCATATTGTGTCTTTGTCGGTTCTTTCGAAGTATCCCAGTAAGCAGGAGAATTTTTTGATACAATGGTATTTGCCTTGTATGACTGGAATTTTGCACAGTCAATACCTGCTGCAGCGGCATTGTCGATATAAAGCTTTGCCGCTTCCAGCGGGCTGATACCCATTACTTTTGCCGTATCGTAAAAGTTGACTCCTATTTCCGCTATAACATAAGGTTTTGTATTTCTCATAATGGCAACCTCCGCTTAATCATATACTGTTGATAAGACTCATTACTCTTTTTCTGCCGCCACGCAAATCGTGACTGAGCAGTTTGTCCTGAAACTTCTGCCTTGCATTCCGGGACAGTCCGAGATACATTTTCAAATTGCTCTCAATAATCTCGTCGTCGGGATTCAGTCCTATATATGTAAATCCGTTTTCGTTGCTGACAAATCCGTGTTTTTCTTCTCTGCGGTTCTGTGCCATCGCTATTGACGGAATACCGAGAAGTGCAAGCTCATATCCTGTTCTTCCTCTGGAAGTTATCCCCATATCACAGCTTGTCATCAGTTCGGGCATATTGGAAACATCATACAGCACTTCTATATTTTCAAATTGATTATATTTCAGCAATTCATTTACATTTTCTTTTGCCCTGCCAATCACTACCGTAAAATGGAAATTGCTGTATTCGGGCTTTGACACCATTTTCAAAAGCCTGTCGGAATAGTTCTGAGGATCTGCACCCCCAAAAGAAACGAAAATTCTTTTTACTTTTTCATTGATTTTGATAGGCTCATAGAACATGAATGTTTTTCCCGAGATATAGTATTGTTCTCCTGCCTTTATCTGAGGCATACCCGACTCACTGTAAAGAGCGTTGAACACAAGGTCAGCTTTTAATATGCCTTCACCGTCATCTTCAAAATTGATGATACGTGCATTCGGAAGGACAGACCTCAGACCTATCATATAATCTATTGATGTGCTTAAAATGTCATTGATAAAAATATCATATTTTTCTTTTCTGCACCTGTCAAACAGTTCGGCAATTCCGTTTACGGGTATCAGTGTATGAGTTGTTCTGCCGAACACCGACGGATCTGTCTGATTCAAGTCATAATATATGTCGGGCTTGGAATAGAATTCATCGGCAAGTTCAAGCACTCTGTAAATATGCCCGATACCACGCTTATTATTGCCGTTTACATATATTGCCACTTTATTTCTGTTCATAACGGCAGCGACTGCCTGAAGGTCGGAAAACGTATCTACATCATACGATTCATTTTCGGGAACTTCAAAAACGTCCACTTTTTCACCGATACGGCTTTTTTCGCTTACTGCCGATGCCTTTGATATGACAAATGCACCCGTTTCAACATAGCATGGCGGCAGATACTGTCGGTTAAGACGCTCCGTATAATTCGGACATTTTTTTCCGTCCTTTACCCCCCATGAGAGATGCGGTGCATTGATTGCAGAAATAAGGGTATCAAGATCATTTTCTATTGCATATGAAATGGCTTTGTCAAGCGTTTCCGCAGTAAGTGTAGGAGAGGTCGGCTGCATGGTGACAATGTAGTCCCAATCAACAGACCTGTCAACCGCATCATATATGACTGCATCCAATGTAACAGAATCTCCACAAAGTCTTTCATCTCTCCAACGGACAGCTGCACCCATCTGTGAAGCAATAATTTTCACTTCCGGACTGTCGGTAGTAATCACCACATCGGTAATATATTCCGATGACAATGCATTCTTGATAGAATAATATATCAAAGGATGACCTCCGATAATTCTTATATTCTTATTTGGGATTCCCTTTGAACCCGCTCTTGCCGGTATCACCGCCAGAATTTTCATATTTCCTCACCTTCAATTACGTTCCAAAAATCTTTTCTTTCAAAAATCTCAAGTGCTCCGCCTATTGTGGCATTGTATATTTTGATTCCATGCTTTTCGCAATATTGACGGGCAGTACGGTATGCATCTTCCATATATGCAATATTTGCCACTACCTCATTGGGCTTTTCATCTTCAAAGGCATGACTGCGGACATTGTTCCTTTGAATGATAACTCCCTTGTCATTGGTTACATTGGCATATGTATGATCCATTCCGATAAGATATATTTCTTTATAGCCCATATATGTTGCAAGCTGTATCATTGTAAACGTTACGGTTGAAGCCGCCTGCACAAACTGAGAAACATCATCAGAATAGGGCAAATCACTTGTTTGTTTCAAGGCACGATTGATATGATAACACACTGCATTCGGATTTTTCATGCCATGTTCCTTCCAGTAAAAATCCGAAACAAAAAAGTATTCAACATCCAGCTTTTCATAAACGCCCTTTGTTTCATCATATCTATCCTGAATCACATAATATTTTGGTCGCCATGATGTCTTTTCAAACATCTTATATATCCTGTTGGCTCCAAAGCAGTCTTCATTCTTTACAGCTTCAAGCTGTTCGACTGTCAGGCTGGGACCGCTTCCTACTATAAAACATCTTTTGCCTTTTCCGCTGTTTTTGAGCGACCTTATTTTTTCATCAAAATGGCGTTCTTTATTGATTTTTTTATAGAAACGGCGGTTTGAACGATTTACAATGATATTGCTCATTTCTCTTGCAAACGGAATACTCAATATTGCTTTTCTTGTTTTCGCACTCAGTAACATCTGCAAAATCCTCCCATTTTCTATTTGCCGCACAAGGCACGATATACAGGTTTCATTATGCTTTTCCAGTCGAAATATTCCGAACCTGCACGGATAATGTCCATGCCGTTCTTTTCTCTTTTTCTCAGTTCGTCATAAAAATCAACAAGTTCACTGATATTCACAGGCGTATCGTCCTCCGGTACGGAAAAATAATATTCCTTACACTTTGTTTTCAGTATATCCTTTTCTGCGGTAGTTCCCACAATCGGCAGACCTTTTGCAAAATACTCCTTTGACTTCAAAGGCGAACAGTAGGTAACTCCCAATCTGTGAAAACCGAGTGCCGATACTCCTATATCTGCGATTTCATACATTTTGTCAAGAGCTTTTCCCGACTTGAATCCATGAAAGACAATATGCTCTTTCATATTTTCCAGTTTTTCCGTCTGCTGTTTCAGTTTCGGCACAGCATCTCCGTCACCCACGATATGAAAGACAATCTGCCTTTTCCCGTTTTCCCGATAGTAGTCCGCAAGTCCCTGTATTACCCTGTCTGCACCGTGATTATCACGGACACTCGCCACCATGAGAAGAGCAAGCTCTTCAGACGGCTCTTTAAGCTTCTTTGCATTTTCGGGCATTTCAAAATGATAGCCGTTTGCAATGCCTATCACCTTTACTCCCCAAAGACTTTTTATGTCGGAAAAGGTAACAATAGCCTCTATATATTTTTTCAATCTGTGAGCATATGCCCAATAGACGATATTTGTTCCGCTTCTTTTAATGCTTCTGAGCGGTTTGCCGTTTTTCATGCAGTCAACAACGTCCAGCCATTTTTCTTTCCAGAACGGATAGGTCGGTATCTCTATCACAATTTTTATTCCCTGTTTTTTCAGTTCGGAAAATAACTTGTCCGTTACCCAGGACAATGCCATCACCCTGAAATATACAGCATTGATATTCAGTTCTTTGCATATAGCCGGAAGCTGAGGGTATATCTGAAACATATTGAGCTGTTTGCTTCCTTTATTTTCAAACTTGATTTCCCTTTCAAAACCTTTACTTTTTACTGCATAATAGTTTTCGGAAAAAAAAGATGCCAGATACATCTTATCCCCGTCATTTA
>DBXL01000065.1:0-762 GCA_002309275.1 Ruminococcaceae bacterium UBA1213
TATTTGTCCATATTTTGAGTAGCAGGGCATTATGAAAAGACGAGATACAAAAAAAATAGCGGTAGGAAATACTTTTATAGGCGGAGATTCCAAAATAACGGTACAGTCCATGTTAAATGTGCCGTCAACGGACATAGAGGGCAGTGTAAAGCAGGCAGTTGAGCTTGAAAAAGCAGGCTGTGATATAATAAGAATAGCCGTGCCGGACTTAGAAGCCGTAAAGCTTATTCCAGCCATTAAAAAAGAAGTCAATGTGCCGATAGTTGCGGATATACATTTTGATTATAGGATAGCATTGGAATCGGCAGCGGCAGGTGTTGATAAAATAAGAATCAATCCGGGAAATATCGGAGAAGAAAGCCGTGTAAAGCAGGTTGCAGACGAGTGCAGAAAGAGAAATATTCCTATCAGAATAGGAGTCAATTCAGGCTCACTGGAGAAGCATATATTGGCAAAGTACGGCAGACCGACACCGCAGGCATTGTGTGACAGTGCCATGTATCATGCAGGATTGCTGGAAAAATTTGATTTTGATGATATAGTGCTTTCAATGAAGTCGTCAAACGTGGAATTCATGGCAGAGGCTTATGAGCTTGCGGCAAGTCAGTGCCAATATCCGCTTCACTTGGGAGTGACGGAAGCAGGCACAGAAAGAATGGGGATAATAAAATCATCTATTGGCATAGGTTCTCTTTTGCTGAGGGGGATAGGCGATACAATAAGGGTATCCCTTACAGATGAGCCTGTAAAGGAAGTGTATGC
>DBXL01000065.1:790-2583 GCA_002309275.1 Ruminococcaceae bacterium UBA1213
TATCCTGTCCGACTTGCGGTAGGACAAGGATAAATTTAATAGAGATAGCCAAACAGGCGGAAGAACGTCTGAAAGGCTGTAAGAAAAATATAACAGTTGCCATAATGGGCTGTGTAGTAAACGGTCCGGGCGAAGCAAGGGAAGCCGATATAGGCATAGCAGGCGGAATAAAAGAGGGGCTGATATTCAAGAAAGGGGAAATTGTAAGAAAAGTACCTGAAGAAAGACTGCTTGATGAACTGGTAGAGGAAATAGAAAAGATGGACTGAAAAGGGAAAGGAGATTTTTTTGAATAGATTCATTGAATTTTTCGGGCGTTATATAGATACAAAAGATTTGCCTGACGGGATAAATGACAGTATCATTTCAAATATCCGGATAGATTCCGAAAGACGTGTGATGAATATATATGCAGAGTGCGGAGAACTGCTTGACAGAAAGGCAGTTTTTGAAGCTGAAAGGAAAATAAGGGAAAGTGTATTGAATTTATCGCAGTGTTTTTTCAGACCGCATTATGAAAGTATGCTTTTTGACATAGGATATTATCCGCAGTTGGTAGCAGAGCTGAAAAGAAGGAATGCAAGTCTTAACGGGACTCTGAACGATTCCACAGCGGAAGTTGTGGGAAAGAGAATAGTTATATATTTACAGCATGGCGGAAAGGATCTGCTTGAAGCACAGAACTTTGGAAAAAATTTGTCAGAACTGATAAAGAATGAGTTTGGAGTGCATTTTGAAGTAGATTACAGCGGAGTGCTTGCAATAGACTTTGAAAGTCAGGTATATATTGAACAGCAGAAAACAAATGAAGAAAAAGTTTTGCGTGAAGTGCAGATAGAAGCACAACAGCAGTATGAAAGCATGATGAAAAGTGCCAATGAACGCAAAGAACAGATGGTTAAGCCTGTAATTCCCGAAGAAGTGCCGAAAACGGCACTTGAAATAGAGGTGAGGGAGGGTGAGACCCTGATTCCGACATATATTCCCGAAAGTGCGAATACGATATATGGCGGAGCGATAAAGGGAGAAAAGCCGACTGAACTCAAAAAAGTGACGGCAAATACAGGCAGAACAGTTGTATGGGGACAGATATTTTCGATTGAAGTCAAGGATTCAAAGAATAAGAATAAGATAATTTCAATACGAATTACAGATTTCACAGGCTCGATAACATTGAAAGTAATTGGTGCACCTGAGAAATGTAAGGGGATATTGGAATTAAAATGCGGAATGGCAGTGCTTGCAAGAGGCACAGCACAGTATGATAATTTCGACCATGATACAAGTATGATGGTATCGAATATGAGTATAGTAGCCATGCCGAAGATAGTGGATAAAGCGGAGAAAAAGCGTGTAGAGCTGCATTTGCATACAAATATGTCTGCAATGGACGCAGTGACAGGGGCAAAGGATTTGATAAACCGAGCATATTCATGGGGAATGCCTGCCATAGCGATAACGGACCATGGAGTTGCACAGGCATATCCTGATGCCATGAATGCCTGTGATGCGATAGAGAAAAAGGGCGGTAAGTTTAAAGTCATATATGGTGTAGAGGCATATTTCATTAATGATGAGGTATCGGGAGCAGTCGAGGGAAATGCAGAAAAATCGCTTGACGGGGAATTTATTGTATTTGACATAGAAACAACAGGCTTGGGAGCTGCAAAGGAAAGAATAACGGAAATAGGTGCCGTAAGGATGGTGAACGGGGAAATAAAAGATATATTTTCCACGTTTGTCGATCCGGAAAAGCATATCCCCGAAAAGATAACGGAATTAACGGGCATAGA
>DBXL01000065.1:2674-3593 GCA_002309275.1 Ruminococcaceae bacterium UBA1213
GCTTTGACACGAGTTTCATAAAAGCCGCAGCGGAAAGGCATAAAATTCCCTATACGCTTACGCATATAGATACTCTTGCGGTATCAAGGAGAATATTCCCTCAGCTTGCAAAGCATAAGCTGGATAATATCGCAAAGTTTCTGAAATTGGGGGAATTCAATCATCACAGGGCGTGTGATGATGCAGTAATGCTTGCAAAGATATTTCAGGTAATGCTGAAAAAGCTGAAAGACGATTTCGGAATAAATAATATATCGGAGATTTCAAAAGCACTTCCAAAGCCCGATATAAAGGCATACAAATCGTATCATCAGATAATTCTTGCAAAAAATCAGGCAGGCTTGAAGAATTTGTATAAGCTTATTTCCAAGGCACATATCAATTATTTTTATAAAAAACCGCTGATACCGAAATCGGAGCTGGAAAAGCTGAGAGATGGCTTGATAATAGGAAGTGCCTGTGAAGCAGGAGAGCTTTTCAGAGCGATAGTTGACGGCAAAAATTGGGAAGAACTCAAAAAAATAGCGTCATTTTATGATTATCTGGAGATACAGCCGATAGGGAATAATATGTATATGCTGAGGAATGGCACGGTAAATAGTGTAGAGGACTTGCAGAATTTCAATAAGACGGTTGTAAAATTAGGAGAAGAATTGAATATACCGGTTGTAGCGACGTGCGACGTGCATTTTATTGATCCGCATACAAGCGAATACAGAAAAGTGCTGATGATGTCGCAGGGATATTCAGACGCAGAGGAACAGGCACCATTGTATTTGAGAACGACAGCGGAAATGCTGAAAGAATTTGAGTATCTTGGAAAAGAGAAGGCTTATGAAGTTGTAGTGGAAAATACAAATTATATAGCGGATATGGTGGAGAAGATAAGAGCTGTGCCGAAAGGAAATTTTCCGCCGTT
>DBXL01000207.1:0-9292 GCA_002309275.1 Ruminococcaceae bacterium UBA1213
GTTCTTGCAACGTCAAAGGGAGTGCCTATGGAATTCGTGGGTGTTTCATCTTTGAGGGCGGTGAAGTCATCTTCGGATAAATTGGAAGTCATATCGGTTTTAATGACACCCGGGGCAATGCAGTTGACAGTGATACCGCTTAAACCTTCTTCCATAGCCAGAGCCTTTGTCAATCCGATAATACCGGCTTTTGAGGCAGAATAATGCACTTCGCATGAACCGCCGACCTGTCCCCACATGGAAGAAATATTGATAATTCTGCCGAAACGCTGACGTATCATATGAGGGAGAGCCTCTCTGCAACAGTAAAAAGCACTGCTTAAATTTGATGAAATCATGTTATTCCAGTCACTGTCGGTGATGTCGGTGAAAAGCTTTGTCTGAGCAATGCCGGCATTGTTGACAAGAATATCAATGCCGGCAATTTCACGGAACATTCTTTTGACTTCATCAGACTTTGATACATCCGCTTTGACGAGCTTAACAGAATAATTTTTCAATTCATCAAGCAGGGCAAGGGCGGATTTTTCGGATTTATTGTAGTTGATATAGACAGTATAGCCTTTTTTGGCAAAAAGTCTTGCTGTTTCCGCACCGATGCCTCTTGATGAGCCTGTGATTAAAACCGTTCTCATGCTTTTTTAAGGACTTCGACAATTTCGCCTATATACAATTCATGCAAATCATTGTCGGCATAGAATTTGTCAATGAGAGTTTTGTCAATGAAATTATCGGTATTCATGGGCTGTTTAAAGAGCTTTTTGCAGACAAGCACCAATTCCGCCTGCTCAAAGTAAGTGATATTTCCGTCATGTACGGGAGTAAGACCTGTTTCTTTTATCTTATCGACATCTCTGCCGGAGTTCTTTCCGCAGAAAACAAGTTCTTTCATGCAGTTTCCGCCAAAGAATGAAAGTGTGTAGCAGTCGCTGTTATCGACAAATTCAAGAGTATATCTTGAATCACGGATAAAAGTGAAAGCGACGTTCTTATTCCAGAGAATACCAATACCGCCCCAGCTTGCTGTCATGGTATTGAATTTGCTTTCACTGCCTGCCGTCACCAGTGACCATTCCTTATTGAACTTTGTGAAAAAGTTGTCGTTAAGTTCAGCAACATCAATTTTTTTAAACATATTGAAAACCTCCAAAAAAATTATTATAAATCATTATATCACACTTTCAAAGAAAATAGAAATGTTTTTTTTAAAATGAATAATATTCATTGATTTATGCATAAATGTATAAATATTTGAATGAAAGAGGTTGGAAAATATTGATTTTGGGGTTAAAAATGCAGTATTAAGGGAATGTAAAGAGAAAATATGCCTGTAAAGTGCATAAAATACAGCGAAAAGTCAAATAAAATATGTTGCTTAATGAACAAAAAGAGAGTAATTTGAATAAATATTCATAAAACACTTGATTTTATGCAAAAAACGTGTATAATAGATATTGCAATCAAAAAGTTTACGGAGGTTTTTAAAATGGGCGATATAAAAAAAGTAGTTTTGGCATATTCAGGCGGTCTTGATACATCTATTATTATTCCCTGGCTCAAAGAAAACTATGATAACTGTGAAGTAATAGCAGTGTCGGGCGACGTTGGACAGGGTACAGAACTTGACGGTCTTGAAGAAAAGGCTCTTAAAACAGGTGCGTCTAAGCTCTATATTGAGGACTTGAATAAAGAGTTCATTGAAGAATATGTATTCCCGACCATCAAGGCAGACGCTGTTTATGAAAGCAAGTATCTTTTGGGAACATCTTTTGCAAGACCGATAATTGCAAAGCGTATTGTTGAAATCGCACTCAAAGAGGGTGCAGACGCTATTTGTCACGGCTGTACAGGTAAGGGCAATGACCAGGTACGTTTTGAACTTGCTATAAAGGCATTCGCTCCTGATATGAAAATCATTGCTCCTTGGAGAGAATGGTCTATCAAATCCCGTGATGAAGAAATCGACTATGCAGAAGCACATAACATTCCCTTGAAGATTACAAGAGAAACAAACTATTCAAAAGACAAAAATATATGGCATATTTCCCATGAGGGACTTGACCTTGAAGATCCTGCAAATGAACCTATGTATAATAAAGAGGGCTTTTTGGAGCTGGGTGTATCACCGGAGCAGGCTCCCGACAAACCCACTTATGTAACCATTTCATTTGAAAAGGGTGTTCCGGTAGCAGTTGACGGCGAAAAACTTGGTGCAGTTGAGATAGTTAAAAAACTCAATCAGCTTGGCGGAGAAAACGGCATTGGTATCGTTGACCTCGTAGAAAACAGACTTGTCGGCATGAAGTCCAGAGGCGTTTATGAAACTCCCGGCGGAACAATTCTCTATCATGCACACAACAAACTGGAAGAAATTACACTTGACAGAGATACATACCACTTCAAACAGCAGGTAGGCTTGCGTTTTGCAGAGTTGGTTTATTTCGGTCAGTGGTACACACCGCTCAGAAAGGCACTTTCCGCATTTGTTGACTCCACTCAGGAAACTGTTACAGGTGACGTAAAACTCAAACTCTACAAAGGCAATATCATAGATGCAGGCGTGACATCACCGTATTCACTCTATGACATGGACATTGCAACATTTGATGAAGATGAGGTTTACAACCAGAAGGATTCAGCAGGATTTATCAATCTGTTCGGACTTCCGATAAAAGTTCAGGCAAAGAAAAATCTTATCAAAGAGTAATTCTTGACTGATAAAAACAGAGATTATTCAGGGCGAACAATGGGAGGAAATCATTGTCCGCCTTGATGTTGTTTAGAAAAGGAGTTGATTCCGTGAAACTTTGGGCAGGAAGATTTTCAAAGGAAATAGACAAGAAAACAAATGATTTCAATTCATCCATATCATTCGACAGCAGAATGTATCGAGAAGATATAGAGGGCAGTATGGCTCATGCGGAAATGATAGGGGAATGCGGAATTATAGAGAAAAGCGAATCACAGGCAATCATAGAGGGCTTGAAAGGCATATTGGCAGACATTGACAACGGCGATTTGCAGATAGACATGAATGCAGAAGATATTCATACTTTTATAGAGGGTGAATTAACTCAGCGTCTTGGACAGACGGGCAAAAGACTTCACACAGCCCGAAGCCGTAATGACCAGGTTGCCGTTGATATAAGATTGTATCTGAAAAAAGAAGTGCAGAATATCAAAAAGCAAGTGAAAGAGTTAATCGGAGTTATCTGCAATAAGGCGGAGGAATATGCAGGGGCGGTAATGCCGGGATATACGCATTTACAGAGGGCTCAGCCGATTACATTCGGACATCATTTAATGGCGTATGTGGAAATGCTTTTGCGAGATGTTGACAGACTGGAATGTGCATACAGACACATGGACGAAATGCCATTGGGAAGCGGTGCATTGGCAACGACAACATATCCCATTGACAGAACTATCACAGCAAAACTGCTCAATTTCGACAGAGTTTCACAGAACAGTCTTGACGGCGTATCCGACAGGGATTTCTGCATGGAATTGGCAAGCGTACTTTCTATTATCATGGTACATCTTTCAAGATTTTCGGAAGAAATTATTATGTGGTGTTCATGGGAATTCAAGTTTGTAGAGCTTGATGACGCATTTTCGACAGGTTCGAGTATCATGCCCCAAAAGAAAAATCCCGATATTGCCGAATTGGTAAGAGGAAAATCAGGCAGAGTGTTCGGCGATTTAATGACACTTTTAACCGTGATGAAAGGCATAGCCCTTGCGTATAACAAGGATATGCAGGAAGATAAAGAGGCGATTTTTGACGCTGTTGATACAGTGAAAATGTGTTTAACGGCATTCACGCCTATGATAGATACCATGAAAGTTCTCACGGATAACATGAGAAAAGCAGCGGCGAATGGCTTTATCAATGCGACGGACTGTGCAGATTATTTGGTGAAAAAAGGTTTGCCGTTCCGTGACGCTTATAAGGCGACAGGCACTCT
Organism: Ruminococcaceae bacterium UBA1213; assembly: GCA_002309275.1. Classification (GTDB taxonomy): domain Bacteria; phylum Bacillota; class Clostridia; order Oscillospirales; family Acutalibacteraceae; genus UBA1213. The sequence continues at coordinate 3,969 of DBXL01000207.1, forward strand.
TGTAGCAATCTGCATAGAGAAGAAAACAACGCTTGAAGAATTGCCGATAGAGGAATATAAGAAAATTTGCGATATATTTGACGAAGGTGTATATGAAGCAATTTCGCTTGAAAACTGCGTGAACGGCAGAAAAGTCATAGGCGGACCTGCAAGCGAAAATGTCAAAGCACAGGTAAAAAGAGTTAAATCAATAATAAATATTTAAAATCAGGTTTTTTTGGAAAGGGGTTTGGGGAAAACCTTTTTTGCAAAAAAGGTTTTCTCCAAGAAATGACCAATAAAAATAGATTGACAGGAGTAAAGTGAAATGAAGATAAAAGCAGGAATCATCGGAGCAACGGGTTATGCAGGTGCAGAGCTTGTAAGAATACTTTTAACGCACCCTAATGCAGAAATTGCGGCTATCAGCTCAGTGAGCTTTGAGGGAAAGAAATTAAGTGAAGTTTATCCTTCCTATAAAAGTCTTTGTGACATGGAGTGCGGTACACAGGAAGAAGTCGTTGCCAAAAGTGATGTGATATTTGCGGCACTTCCTCACGGACTTTCACAGGAATTAGCCGCTGAATGCGACAAGCAGGGAAAGGCTTTCATTGATTTGGGAGCGGATTTCCGTCTGGAAAGTGAAGAGGAATATAAAGAGTGGTATGGCTGTGAATTTCTTGACCATGATTTGCATAAGAAAGCTGTTTACGGTTTGCCCGAACTTTTCAGGGAAAATATAAAAGGCAAAAAAGTCATTGCCAATCCCGGTTGTTATACAACGGGTGCACCGCTGGCATTAGCTCCCGCTGTTGTGAATGGTCTTGTAAGTACAGACGGAATTATAGTTGATTCAAAATCAGGTGTCACGGGTGCAGGCAGAAAGCCAAATCAGGGAAATCACTATCCCGAATTGAATGAGGGATTCCACGCCTATAAAGTGGCAAATCACAGACATACGCCCGAAATTGAGCAGACTCTTTCCAAGCTTTCAGGCAAGAATGTGAAAATTACATTTGTACCGCATTTACTGCCTGTCAACAGAGGAATTATTTCAACTTGCTATGCAAAATTAAATGAGAGTGTTACAAAGGAACAGTTGAGAAAGGCTTATGAAGATTTCTATAAAGATGAATTTTTTGTAAGACTGTTGCCTGACGGTGCAAATGCGGATATACATAATATCAAGTATTCCAATTTCTGTGACATATCCCTGCACGTTGACGAGAGAACAGGCACTTTCATAGCGATTTCGGCTATTGATAACATGGTAAAAGGTGCGGCAGGTCAGGCGATTCAAAATATGAATATCATTTTCGGATTAGATGAAAAGACAGGTCTGGTAATAGTACCGCCTGCATTTTAAGAGAGTGGAGTTTGGAGAGTGGAGAGTGGAGCGGCTGCACACACCGATTTTTTCTGAATTTCACGTTAAAAAATAAGTGGATTTTTGAGAATTTTGTGGAAAGCGGAAATAACTCCACTCTCCACTCTCAACTCTCCACTCTGTATGAAACGGAGGATAAAAATAATGGCATATCAATTCATAGAGGGTTCTGTAACGGTTGCAAAGGGCTTTAAAGCGTCGGGCATTCACTGCGGTATCAGAAAGAATAAAACAAAAAGAGATATTGCATTGATATACAGTGAGGTAAAATGCACAGCGGCGGCAGTTTATACAACGAATTTAGTGCAGAGTTCGCCTATCACCGTGACAAAGAAAAATTTGTCTGACGGCTATGCACAGGCTGTTATTGTAAACAGCGGAAATGCAAACACCTGCAATGCAGACGGCATGGAAAAAGCAGAGATGATGTGTCAGCTTGTTGCGGATAAGCTGGATATAAGTGCAGAAGATGTGATAGTCGGTTCAACGGGCGTAATCGGTCAGATACTGCCGATAGAGCCGATTGCAGAGGGCATGGAACAGCTTGTGAGCGAGTTGGACAATACACTTGAAAGCGGTGCAAATGCGGCAGAAGCGATTATGACAACGGATACCGTGAAAAAAGAGGTTGCCGTTGAAACCGAAATTGACGGTAAAATTGTTAAAATTGGCGGCATTTCCAAGGGTAGTGGCATGATACATCCCAATATGGCGACAATGCTTTGCTTTGTCACGACAGATGCCAAAATATCCGCTGAGATGATAAAGAAAGCCGTTAAAACAGCGGCAGACTGCACATTTAACATGGTGAGCATTGACGGCGATACTTCTACCAATGATACATTGGCAGTCATGGCTTCAGGCTTGGCAGGCAATACGGAAATTACTGCTGAGGGCGAGGATTATGATAAATTTGTAGAGGCACTCACGGCAGTATGCAAAGGTTTGTCGAAGATGATGGCAAAAGACGGTGAAGGTGCGACAAAACTGCTTGTCTGCAAAGTGAGCGGAGCAAAGACCGAAAAAGATGCCAAAGGCGTTGCCAAGTCAGTAATATGTTCGAGTTTGTTAAAGGCGGCGATGTTTGGTGCAGACGCTAACTGGGGACGTGTATTATGTGCAATAGGCTATTCGGGCTGTGATGTAGATGTCAATAAAGTAGATGTTGCATTCCAGTCGAGAGCGGGAAAAATCAGTGTATGTCAGGGCGGTGCAGGAATCGAGTTTTCGGAAGATACTGCAAAGAAAATTCTTGTTGAAGATGAGATTGACATATTGGTTGAACTGAATGACGGAGCATTTTATGCGGAAGCATACGGCTGTGATTTGACGTATGAATATGTAAAGATAAACGGCGATTACAGAACTTGATTTTTTTATCAATGGAGATGTTGAAAATGCAGAGTAATATTTCAAATCAGGACAGAGCGAATGTCTTAATAAAAGCACTGCCTTATATACAGAAATGGTCGGGAAAAACCATTGTAGTCAAATACGGCGGAAATGCCATGATAAATGAAGAGCTGAAAAGTGCGGTAATGAGTGACATTGTACTTTTGCAGTTGGTAGGGATAAATGTTGTATTGGTGCATGGGGGCGGTCCTGAAATCAGCGACACTCTCAAACAAATGGGCAAGGAAAGTAAATTTATCAACGGCTTGAGAGTGACGGATAAAGAAACGATAGATGTCGTTCAAATGGTGCTTGCAGGCAAGGTAAATAAAAGCCTTGTGCAGAGATTGGAACAGCACAGCGGTAAAGCAATCGGCTTATGCGGACTTGATGGCAGAATGCTTATGGCGGAAAAGAAATCGACAGCGTATGATTTGGGCTTTGTCGGAGAGATTACGGAAGTAAATACACAGATAATTGAAGATGCGACGAAAAATGGCTATGTGCCGATAATATCAACGGTTGCAGGCGGATATAACGGAGCGGTGTATAATATCAATGCAGACTTGGCGGCGGCAAGAATTGCGGCAGAAATGAAAGCGGCTAAATTGATTTTAATGACAGATATAAAAGGCTTGCTGAAAGATAAAGATGATGAAAATACATTGATACCCGTTGTAAATGTCAGCGAAGTGCCGTCACTCAAAAAAGAGGGCATTATATCAGGCGGAATGATACCGAAAATAGATTGCTGTGTAGAAGCTGTAAGACGTGGCGTAAAGAGGGCACATATCATTGACGGCAGAATACCGCATTCCATACTTATCGAGATGTTCTCAGATGAGGGCGTTGGTACAATGTTCTATTGAGGTGCTTTATGAATAAGCCGAAAATGGTATTGTTCGACTACGGCAATACAATTATCACGGAAACGATACACGGCTTTGATAAAGGAAATGAAGCTTTATTGAAATCAGCCGTAAAAAATCCGCTGAATATCACGATAAAGGAATTGCAGGCAAAGGCAGATGAAGTGATAAAAGGGATTTCAAAAAGAATGGGCTGTACAAACAGATTTTATCAGCCGTATGAATTGAGCTGGACAAGCATTAACCGATATATCTATGAATATTTCAATATAGAGTTTGATAAAAGTTATGAGGAATTGGAATGGATATACTGGAATAATGCGACATCAGCAAAGCCGTCTGAAAATATTATTGAGCTTTTGGAATATCTGTATGAAAATAATATCAAAACGGGCGTTGTCAGTAATATCATGCTTTCCGGAAATTCTTTGAAAAGAAGAATACAGGAAATATTGCCTGAAAATCACTTTGCATTTGTGATAGCGTCAAGTGACTATATTTACAGGAAGCCCGAAAAAGAGATATTTGAAATGGCATTGATAAAGTCAGGATTGTCAGCGAATGAAGTATGGTTTTGCGGAGATAATCCGATATGTGATATAGAGGGTGCTTTGAATTTAAATATACAGCCTGTATGGTATAAAAAGACGTTCAAAGAAAAGTGTGATTTAAAAATGACTTTGCAGGGCGGATATATTGAAATAAATGACTGGCTGGAATTAAGGGATATAATAGAGAGGTGTGAATAAAATGACCTTTGANNGAAATAAGGAATGATGAACAACAGTATATGATGCACGCTTACGGCAGATTTCCCGTTGCATTGGTAAGCGGTAAAGGTGCTGTTGCCAAAGACGTTGACGGAAAGGAATATGTAGATTTCACAAGCGGTATCGGCGTGAATTGCTTGGGATATTGTGATGACGGCTGGGTGAAAGCCGTATCGGAGCAGGCTGGGACATTACAGCATATTTCCAATTTGTATTACTCACCGTTACAGACGGAAGTTTCTAAAAAACTCTGTGCATTGACGGGATTCAGTAAAGTATTTTTGTGCAATTCGGGAGCAGAGGCAAATGAATGTGCCATTAAGATTGCAAGGAAATACAGCTTTGACAAGTATGGCAAAGGCAGACAGAAAATTGTTACTTTGATAAATTCATTTCACGGCAGAACGGTTACAACCCTTGCCGCAACGGGACAAGATGTATTTCATAACTATTTCTTTCCGTTCACAGAGGGATTTGAGTATGCAGAGGCAAATAACATTGACAGCGTGAAGAATTGCATTGACAATGAAGTTTGTGCGGTATTCATAGAATTGGTGCAGGGTGAAGGCGGAGTTATGCCGTTGGATAAAGAGTTTGTCGCTGAAATCGAAAAGATATGCAAAGAGAAAGATATACTCTTAATGGTAGATGAAGTGCAGACAGGCATATCAAGGACAGGTGCATTTTACTGTTATCAGAATTACGGCATACAGCCTGATGTCATCACATCTGCAAAAGGCTTGGCAGGCGGTTTGCCTATGGGTGCGTGTCTTTGCGTTGAAAAGCTGGCGGAGGTTATCGGTGCAGGCACTCACGGCACGACTTTTGGCGGAAATCCGATAGCGTGTGCAGCGGCAAAGGAAGTGCTTTCAAGGGTTGCCGAAGAGGACTTTTTGAAAGAGGTCAATGCAAAAGGCGAGTATATCA
>DBXL01000207.1:9392-10473 GCA_002309275.1 Ruminococcaceae bacterium UBA1213
GAAAACGGCTTGCTGATTTTGACAGCGAAGAATTTGTTAAGAATGCTGCCACCGCTGAATATCACTTATGAAGAAATAGACAGGGGATTGAATATCCTTAAAAAAGTCATGGAGGAGAGTTAAAATGAAACATTTACTGAAAATGCTTGATTTGAGTTCGGAAGAGATATTTGGAATACTGAATTTAGCCGACCAGCTCAAATACGAGCAGAAGCACGGAATTGAACACAAATTACTTGCAGGAAAGTCAGTAGGCTTGATATTTGAAAAGGCTTCGACAAGAACAAGAGTTTCCTTTGAAGTAGGCACCTATCAGTTAGGCGGACAGCCGATATTTCTTTCTTCAAAAGATATGCAGATAGGCAGAGGCGAGCCTGTACAGGATACAGCAAGAGTTTTGTCAAGGTATCTGGACTGTATAATGATTCGTACCTTTGAGCAGAGTGAAGTGGAGAGCCTGGCGGAATACGGCAGTATTCCGATTATCAACGGCTTGACGGATTTCTGCCACCCTTGCCAGATTTTGGCTGATTTAATGACAATCAGAGAATTCAAGGGTAAATTAGAGGGCTTGAAAATGTGCTTTATCGGTGACGGCAATAATATGATGAATTCATTGATAGTCGGTGCATTGAAAACGGGAATGTCTATTGCAGTTGCTTGTCCGGAGGGCTATGAACCGCATGAAGATGTGCTTGCATTTGCAAAGGAATACGGCGATAAATTCCAGATGTTCCGCACACCCAAAGAGGCTGTTGTTGACGCTGATGTTGTCATTACAGATGTATGGGCATCAATGGGACAGGAAGGCGAAGCCGAAAAGAGAAAGAAAGCATTTGACGGTTATCAGGTGAATGAAGAGTTAATGAAGCTTGCAAAACCCGATGCCATGATACAGCATTGCCTGCCTGCACACAGGGGTGAGGAAATTACCGAAGAAGTCTTTGAAGCCCATGCAGATGAGATATTTGAGGAAGCCGAAAACAGACTCCATGCACAGAAAGCAGTAATGGTAAAATGCATTAATAATGCATAATGCATAATTCATAATGCATAATTTTGACAGGGCAGACGAGTATAT
>DBXL01000032.1:0-427 GCA_002309275.1 Ruminococcaceae bacterium UBA1213
GATGACGGCACATCATATATTTAGGCATATTTTAACACGTTTTATCACTAATGTCACTGTATTCTGTTACTTAATATTCCTCCTGTTATCTCTGATAAAATGGATAGGTACTTTGTGCCGCATACATTCCGAAATCACTTGCATAAAGCACTACCTCCACAGGCACTCCGCCGGAATACTGTTCAGCCTGCTCGGAAATTCCATACAGTTCGGACACATCACCTTCAAAGTCAACTATGATAAGATAATATGTCACATCACCCTGTACCATGCCTTTGAGATAGGCTTTATTAATGCCTTCCGTCTGCGACATGAGCGACATCAGTACTGTTATCATCTCATGCGGTACAGAACGAAGTTCAAACAACTGCACCTGTTCTTCCTCACTATCAGATTCTTCATATTCTTCAACAGGCTCTGCATATTC
>DBXL01000032.1:509-3035 GCA_002309275.1 Ruminococcaceae bacterium UBA1213
TATTCCTCAACAGGCTCTTGAACAGGCTGTTGAGCGGGGGGGATGTCAGATGATACACTTTTTATCAGTTCAATAGCATTTCTGTCTATCACCATATTGAATCCAAATGGATTGATGGTAATTTTCTCCCCCTGACTGCAAAGATATTCTATATCCCTGAAAGTCATGATATTTCCTGCACACTGCTTATCTTTATCAAAACGGCTGAATTCTGTCCAGTCCGTGAAAAACGGTATAACTGCCCTTTCATCTGTCTTGATGGCAACCACTGTTACAGCTGTACCGCTTTGGGAACTCACAGCTTTCAATATACTTTCCTCCATGCCGTCAAGCTTTGTATCACGGTCAACCATCACCGGCATGAGATACCTGCTTTTATACAGCTCCCTCAGCAGACTTTTTTGAGTGCTTCTGGAAACGTTCCCTGAACTTACACTCTGGAAAAATATATTTGCATTCAACATCAGCTCTGCATTCATTACCGGTCTTTCATTCGGGGGAAGTGTTGAAAAATCAGGCCGGTCTATTATATCCGACAGATTCATGACAATGAATTTTTTACCGTTGTCAAGGACTAAACGCTCAATTCCACACCTGTAAAGGTCACTGAAAAACTGTATTCTTGTATCACTTTTGCAGAGTTCCGTTTCTGTCTGTATGTTATTTTTTTCACAGTGTTTCCGGAAGTCCTGACAAAAAGCCTTTTCGGAAAATATGAATGCTGACGGTATGCCGTTGATATATTCCGTGTATCTGCACTTGGTGACGGGAGAATACACTGTCCACAATTTACTGCACGTCTGCACCAGTCTGACTATTTCACCATAATCAGCAGAATTTTTTGAACGTGCATATTTTTCTATCAATTCCTGCATTTCGGGCATATATCATCATCTCCTAAAAAACGGGTGTATTTTCAAAAATCTTTTGTATTTATTATACAATCATAATAAAATTATGTCAACAATGTTTTTGAATACTCTTGTTAAATCGGAAAAAATATGTTATAGTTTTTATTATGTGAAAAGGAGGGGATTTTATATGACAGAGCAAGTAAAACAACTTTTGGAGGACTATTTTTCGGCTTGTGCCAATTTATACGGGATAATTCCGTTATGGAAATTTCTCGAAATCTACAACAGCCAGAATGAGCCTGTTACCGAAGATGAATTCAAAGAATTTGTTGAAAATTTCGACTTTCAGGGCAAGTTCTATGATATTATAGGGGAAGATGAAGTATTTGAAGAAGAGAAGCATACACCTCTTATGATGTATGACCTTACATCAGAGTATCTTTATTGTGACGGCAGTTTTGACGAATTTATTGAACTGAGAAATTTCCAGACTATGTTTCAATACTATGTCCCGAAAAAAGAAAAGCTTTTAAGGTATAAAGATGACTATTTCTATGAGAAGTCGCTTGAATTCATTGATTTGAGGGCGTTTTTGAGAAATCTGCCCTATCTGACCAAAGAACACGCTGATAATATTGCAGAAGATGTACACCTTAACTTATGCATGATGAAGCCTGACGAGGATAATTGGGAATATGTTGTAAGTTGGGCGGTCGAGCAGGGATTTAAAGATAAAGAAAAAGATAATCTTGAAACGTTTTTAAGGCTTTGCTTTATTCTCAACGACCATGTGAGAAAACACTGGTTTTGCGGGCATACGGCAAGTGAAGTTAATTTTTGAAAAAGGAAGGATAAAAAAATGTCAAATGTAAGAACAAGGTTTGCACCAAGCCCCACAGGATTTATGCACGTNNACGGGATTTATGCACGTCGGTAATTTGCGTACAGCCCTTTATGAATATCTTGTTGCCAAATCATTGGGCGGTACGTTTGTACTTCGTATCGAAGATACAGACCAGGAACGCAAAGTTGAGGGTGCAGTCGATATTATCTACAATACTCTCAAGCAGGCAAAACTCATTCATGATGAAGGTCCCGACATTGGCGGACAGTATGGTCCTTATGTGCAGAGTGAAAGAAAAGATATGTATCTGCCCTATGCCAAACAGTTGATTGACATGGATAAGGCTTATTACTGTTTCTGCACGAAAGAAAGGCTTGATGCTCTCCATAATGATTCCGATGATATAGGCGGAGGTTATGACCGTCACTGCCGTAACCTGCCGAAAGAAGTCGTTGAAAAGAATTTAGCGGACGGTATGCCTTATGTAATCCGTCAGAAAATGCCTTTGGAGGGTTCAACGACTTTTGAAGATGCCGTATTCGGTTCTATCACCGTTGAAAACAGTGAACTGCAAGACCAGATTTTAATTAAAACAGACGGCTATCCGACATATAACTTTGCCAACGTCATTGATGACCATACTATGAATATCACCCACGTTGTCAGGGGAAGTGAATATCTTTCTTCTACGCCTAAATATAATCTGCTTTATGAGGCATTCGGCTGGAAAATCCCCACATATATCCACCTGCCCTTGATAATGGGAAAAAATGATGATGGCTCTGTTTCCAAACTTTCAAAGAGGCACGGTGCAACAAGCTTTGAAGA
>DBXL01000152.1:0-391 GCA_002309275.1 Ruminococcaceae bacterium UBA1213
CCGCATTCATAACAATATTTCATTTTATTTCTCCCTGTTCAGTCTTATTCTCAGGCAGTTCTTCTTTTTTGGGCACAGGCGTGCCTTTTACAAGATTTCCGAATATCATTGCCAGCACAATCAATACAATTCCGCCAAGCATCACTTCAACCGGATAAAAATATAATTCATCTTCACTGATGATAAAAGGCAGAATGGCTATTGCTCCAACGGGCGGAAAATATACTTTTATCATCTTCAATGTATAAAGAACCAAAGTTATAACACCTATTACTGCAACGGTCAAAGGCAGGTGCAGAGCCGTGCATAAGAGGAGTCTTGAAAATGCTCCCAGAAATGCCGAAAGCGACAGCAATATAAGTATCGGTACAGGTATTTTTCTCACACTGCT
>DBXL01000152.1:431-1189 GCA_002309275.1 Ruminococcaceae bacterium UBA1213
GCAATGATAAATTTCAGGTCAAGCCATAATGCAAATCCTGTCATTACTGCCATTACTATGATAATAAATACCCATCTTTTTATTTCCAGAGTCACATCATAGAATATAGGCTTGTATTTATACACTTTTTTTAATTTTTTCTTTTCAAGCAGCATTTGCACGAATATAACGGCTGTCGTTAAAATAATTACGGAAATGGGATAGATAATATTATTGACTTCGGTAAGTATCGGCAATATGCAAGCCGATATTAACGGAAGCATAGTCGTCTGAGAAATAAGTACAAGTGCCATGCATATCAGCATTCCCACGACTATTTTCAAATACATCGGTGCATCTTCTATATATGCGGATATATAATATCCAGCCCCCGCCGCTATCGACATGAACAACAGCATTTTTTCACGGTTTGTCCGCCATACATGCTTGGGTGATACCCATGCACCTATGACAAGTGCAGCCGTTTCGGGAAAAATCATTTCCTTTTCCCCCAGTATCTCCGACAGAAATACCATCAAAGTCACCAATCCCACCGAAATCCATATCTTGATATTCATTTTCTTATTCACCGTCAATTTTTAGCTCCCCCTTGTTATCTCATACACACAATAATAACAGGATTTGACCAAAAAATCAACCTTTGAATTGCACATATTCACTGACAAAATGAAATATAAAAAGTCCTGAAATTTTCTCAATTTCAGGACTTTCTCTCTTATACAATCGCTTTCAGATAATCATATACTTCTTTCTGCGTT
>DBXL01000152.1:1321-11560 GCA_002309275.1 Ruminococcaceae bacterium UBA1213
GGATCCGCTGCGGCTTCTCCGCACATTCCTACAGGAATGCCATTCTTCACGCCTGCCTCTATGATACTCTTTATCATTCTCAATACACTCGGCTGTAATGCCGAATACAGATAGGAAACTTCACTGTTGCCACGGTCTGCCGCCATTGTATAACCTGTCAGGTCATTCGTACCGATACTGAAAAAGTCGCTTTCCGCTGCCAGCAGATCTGCAATAATACCTGCCGCTGCCGTTTCGGTCATAATGCCTACTTTGATATTTTCATCAAAATCAATATTTTCGGCTTTCAATTCAGCCTTGATTTCCTCAACAAGTGCCTTGCCCTCTCTGACTTCCTCCACGCACGTTATCAACGGGAACATAATCCATATTTTGCCAAATGCACTTGCTCTGATAATCGCCCTCAGCTGCGTCTTGAACAGGTCACGGTTTTTAAGACAATATCTTATTGCACGGAATCCCATAAAGGGATTTTCCTCTTTTGCCATTCCAAGATATGGTATATCTTTATCTCCGCCTATATCAAGCGTTCTTATTATCAAAGGCTTGCCTTTTAAAATAAGGGCGGCTTTTTTATATGCCTCAAACTGCTCGTTTTCATCAGGCATAGATGTTTTATCCATGAACAGAAACTCCGTTCTGAAAAGTCCGACACCCTCGCCGTCAAATTCCATAGCCTTCTTTGCGTCATCAGGCTTGCCTATGTTGCATACCAGTTCATAAGTTTTTCCGTCTGCGGAAACTGTCGGCTTGCCTCTGAATTTTTCAAGCTCCCTGCGTTCTTCAAGGAGTTTTGCACGCTTTGCCGTATATTCTTCAAGCTGTACATTGTCAGGCGATATGATTACTTCACCCTTGCCGCCGTCTGTAATGATAACATCACCGTTCTTTGCAGAACTCATTATATCAGCCACACTCATTACAGCAGGTATTTCAAGCACTCTTGCCAGAATCGCACTGTGAGAAGTGGTACTGCCTGTTTCTGTCACGATTCCAACTATATTTTCTTTGTTTATCTCCGCTATCATTGACGGAGTAAGCTCTTTTGCACAAAGTACCGTTTCAGGCGGTGCATCACTGATTTTAATTTCCTCTATGCCAAGCAGAATGCCTATTACACCTGACTTTACATCTCTTACATCAGCAGCTCTCTGCCTTGTAACATCATCATCTGCCGCCGAGAATATCTGTATGAACATATCACACATACTTTCAAATGCAGCTTCCGCACACTGTCCGCCCTGAATGAGCTTTTCCGCCTCTCCAAGCAAAAACGGATCTTTTACTATGCCGATATGTCCCAGCATGATTTCAGCCTCTTTTGCACCTGCCGACACTTTTAAAGCTTCCGCCTGCTTTTCAGTGTTCTCACAGAACTTATCCACTGCACTGTTAAATCTTTTTATCTCCTCTGCCGCATTCTCAACGGCTTTCGGGGTATATTCAAGCGAATGTTCTTCAATAAGCAGCACTTTTCCTATGCCTATGCCTGCCGAAACGCCTATGCCCTTTATCATACATCTCACCTCACTGTAAGAATTACAAATGAGGAATTAGGAATGTGAAATACTCCTCACTCCTCATTCCTCATTTCTCATTTCTCATTTACTCGCCAAAACCGTCTTCAATCATTTTTGCACCTTCTGCCAGTGCTTCGTTCTCCTGGTCGCCGTCACATACAAGCTCTATGTCGCTGCCGCACTTCATGCAGGCTGCCACGAGATTGAGAACGCTTTTTGCATTGTAGCTGTTGCCGTTGAATTTGATGGTTACATTACAGGGATATTTTGCCATAGCTGCCGCAAATGTGGAAGCCGGTCTCATGTGAAAGCCCTGTGCATTCGGAACTGTAAGAAATTTTGATACCATAATAATACTCTCCTTTTAAAATTTATTTAAGCTTGTTTTTTCATTTGTCTTTTCTTGAAAAGTGTCAACAGACACATACCTACTGCCGAGCCGATAGCAAGTGCAAGGATATACATAAAGGGGTTGCCGATAGTTGCAACTACGAATATACCGCCGTGAGGAGCCATAAGCGTACAGCCGAACAGCCATGACAAAGCACCTGCAACTGCCGAACCTGCCGCACAAGCCGGGATTACTACTAACGGATAGGACGCTGCATAAGGAATAGCACCCTCTGTAATGAATGACAAGCCCATGATATAGTTTACAAGTCCGTTTTTACGTTCATCTTCTGACCAATATTTGCCAAAGAATGTCGTTGAAAGGGCTATTGCAATAGGCGGAACCATACCGCCGATCATAACGGCTGCCATTGTCTGATAACCTGCGGTTGTACCTGCTGCAAGCATACCCGTACCGAATACATAAGCGGCTTTATTGAAAGGTCCGCCCATGTCTATGGACATCATTGCACCGAGAATACAGCCAAGGAATACACCGAGATTGTTATCGCCGAGCCATGCAAGACCGTTATTCAAGCCTGTATTGATAATGCCCATGATTGGATTGACGGCACACATCATAACGCCGACTATGCCAAGACCTGCAAGGGGATAAAGCAGAATGGGTTTTATGCCTTCGAGAGCCTGCGGGAGTTTTTCACAGAGTTTTTCAAACATCTTCATTAACCAGCCTGCAAGGAAACCTGCCAACAATGCACCCAAGAAACCTGACGGAACAGTACTTACTGCACCGGGATCGGCAAAAGTTGCACCGTTAGATGCAAGCAAACCGCCGACTATACCGACAAGCAATCCGGGACGGTCTGCAATAGACATCGCAATAAATCCGGCAAGCAACGGGAGCATGAAGTTGAATGCATAACCGCCTATTGCTTTAAACCATGCGGCAACGGGAGTAGCCGAACCAAAGTTACTGCCACCTGTTACACCGCACGCTGTATCAATGAGGAATGCAATAGCAATAAATATACCGCCCGCAACGACAAACGGCAACATATGTGATACACCGTTCATCAAGTGTTTATAAAGTCGCCTGCCAAGTTTTTCCTCACCTGCGGAAGATGAAGTTTCAGCCTTTTTGTCTGATTTAAATATCGGAGCTTCTTTGTTGATGATTTTGTTAATGAGTTCTTCGGGCTTGTGAATGCCGTCTGCAACTTTGGTTGAAAATACGGGTTTACCGTCAAAACGAGCCGTTTCAACGCTTTTATCGGCAGCTATGATAATACCGTCACATTCTGCAATTTCCTTTGCGGTAAGTACATTCTTTGCACCGCCCGAACCGTTAGTTTCAACTTTAATGGTGATACCCATTTTTTCAGCCGCTTTATTGAGAGCCTCAGCCGCCATATATGTATGTGCAATACCTGTCGGGCAAGCCGTTACTGCAAGCACTCTGATTTTGCCGTCTGCTTTTTTGGAATCTGCTTTGTCTGATTTTTTAAGATCAGCTTTGGGTGTATCTTTCTTTGGTTCTTCTTTTTTAGCTTCTTCGGGGAATTTTTCCGTTTCTTTCTCGTCAATGAGTTTCAAAAATTCCTCTTTTGTTTTGGCAGCTTTAAGTTTTGCCGTAAACTCCATATCCATGAGCATTTGCATCATGCGTGCAAGCACTTCAAGATGTACATCTCCGTCAGTTGTTGCAGCTATCATGAATATCAGTTTGCATGGCTCTCCGTCAGGCGAACCGTAATCCACACCGTCAGGAACGGTGATGGCAGACAAGGCAGGAGCTTCTACCGCCTCACTCTTTGCATGGGGAATTGCAATTTCCATTCCTATTGCAGTTGTACCCATTTCTTCTCTTTTGAGAATACCCTCTTTATAGACTTTCTTGTCTTTGAGATTTCCGCACTTGTCATGCAGTCCTACCAGTTTTTCAATAGCCTCCGGCTTGTCTTTCACGGACACGCCTATCTCAATAGCCTCTTTTTTCAGCAAATCCGTAATTCTCATTTTACTAAACCCCCTTTTATTCAATTAGCAATTAGCAATGTGCAATGTGCAATGATATTGACACCCGCCTGATTCTAATTGCAGATTTTTGCAAGCACTTCATCAATTTTTTCTTTTTTGGCAAGTCCCGATGAAAATGCCGTTGCATTTCCGCACGCTGTTCCGAGTTTCAATGCATAGGAATAGTCACCTGTTTTTTCATAGCCTGCAATAAATCCTGCTACCATAGAGTCGCCTGAACCGACTGTGCTGAGTACCTTGTCCTTTACAACACCTGTCTGATAGGTGTTTCCGTCCTCTGCAAAAAGCACTGCACCCTCTCCCCCAAGCGATACTATTACGTTTCTTGCACCCATCTCCATGAGTTTTCCTGCATAAATTTTAATTTCCTCCGCACTCTCGACTTTTGCGGAAAACATCTCCGAAATTTCCTGTTTATTCGGCTTTATCAAAAACGGCTTGTATTTCAGGCAGTTGACAAGAAGTTTTTTTGTTGCGTCAACGACTATTCTTATATTTTTGTCTTTCAGCCTTTCCAGTATTCTTTCATAAGTATCGTCTGCAACGGTTTTCGGAATACTTCCTGCAAGCACTATCGTGTCACCGTCCTGTATTCCGTCAGTCATGGAAAGCAGTCTTTCAAACTCATCTTGTTCAATGTGCGGCCCCTGACAGTTGATTTCACTTTCCTTGTCAGCCTTGACTTTGATATTGATTCGTGAAATACCGTTTCTGAGCCTGATAAAATCTGCACATATTCCCTGCTCCCGCAAGCCCTTTTCAATGGCATCACCCGTAAAGCCTGCCGTAAATCCGAGAGCCGTACTTTTTATGCCGAGTTCCGACAGAATACATGAAACATTGATTCCCTTTCCGCCTATATAGTATTCTTCACTTGTTGTGCGGTTTGTGATTCCGCTCACAAATTCATCAAGATGTACTACATAATCAATGGACGGGTTCAGTGTCAGTGTATAAATCATATTTTCACCTCCCGTATAATAGTTTTATCGGAAAATCCGCTGTATATGAGTTTATCCGTTATGATACAGCACTTTCTCAGTTCTGCAAATGTGACCGGATATACCTTCCTGAATTTGCTGTGGTCTGCAAGTACAAATGTGACAAAACTTTTTTCTATTGCCTTGGCTTTCATAATAGCCTCCTCACTGTCGGGAGTGGTAAAGCCTGCTGTAACATCTACACCATTTGAGCCTATGAATGCCTTTGTGAAATTGAATTTTCCAAGATTCTTGATACCGTCTGCACCTACGACAGATGCCGTCACAGCCTTGATTTTTCCGCCTATCATATAGGCATTCAGTCCCTTTGAGAGAAGTTTCTGGGCGTGTATGATACCGTTTGTTACAAAAGTCGCTTTCGTATTCTCTATATGGTCAATGAGCCTTGATGTAGTCGTGCCTGAGTCGATATAAACAAAGTCATCACTGTTGATAAGCGTGACTGCATATCCTGCAATGATTTCCTTTTCCTCTGACATCATTACATCTCTGACTTTCACTTCATCTTCCAATGCACCCTCTATTTTATTCAGGGCAGTTGCTCCGCCATAAACTTTTCTGAGCCTGCCCTCACTGTCAAGGGCATTCAAATCACGTCTTACTGTCGATTCCGATACCCCCATAAGCTGTGCAAGCTCTCCGACTGTAGCAGCCTCCCTTTCGCCGAGAATGTCAAGTATATTTTTATACCGCTCCTGTGTAAGCATTGAAACTCACCTCACAATTCAATTATAACACGCATTCTTCCAAAGTCAAGCAAATTCTTTCAAAGTTAATCAAAAGTTCATATTTCATTAACATCTTTAAGTTATAATTTTACAAAGATAGTCAAAGTCAGTCATTTTTTCATAAAACGGAGGTTTTCTCATGGAACAGAAAAATAAATATCTCAGACTGCTTTCCGAAAAGTATCCGACTATGCGTTCACTTTCAAGGGAAATTATCAATCTTTCCGCCATACTCAATCTGCCGAAAGGCACTGAACATTTTATGAGTGACATTCACGGCGAATATGAAGCTTTCTGTCATATTTTAAATAACTGTGCAGGGGTTATCCGTGAAAAAGCAGATATGATATACAGTGAAACCCTGTCCGACAGTGAAATTGAAGAGATATGCACTATTATATATTATCCCCGTGAAAAGCTCGCTTTAATCAAAAAAGAGCACGCCATCAGTGCTGACAGATATAAGCTTATCATTCACAGAATGATAAAAATTGCAGGCGTGCTTTCATCAAAATATACCCGTTCCAAAGTGCGTAAAGCCATGCCCCAAGATTACGCTTATATCATAGATGAACTTCTCCACGCTCAGAAAGATGAAGATGATAATCAGATACTGTATCACAAAAAAATTCTTGACAGCATTATCGGCATCGATCCCGATGATTTCATAGAAGCCCTTGCAGGACTTATCAAAAGACTTGCTGTTGACCATCTGCATATCGTCGGAGATATTTTTGACAGAGGGGCAAATGCCGATAAAATTATAGATATGCTGATGAAGCACCATTCCCTTGACATCCAATGGGGAAACCATGATATTTTATGGATAGGTGCGGCGGCAGGAAATGAAGCCTGCATTGCAAACGTCATCAGAAATTCCATCAAATACAATACACTTGAAATACTTGAAAGCGGTTACGGCATAAGCCTGAGAAATCTGACCGTATTTGCAGACGGAATATACAGTGAAAATGACGCAATGAAAAATGCTCTCCGTGCGGTATCCGTCATGCAGTTCAAGGCGGAGGGACAGACAATTCTCCGCCACCCCGAATATGACATGAAAGACAGGCTTTTCCTTGACAAAATCAATAAAGAAAACGGCACAGTCACTATTAATGGCAATATATATCAGCTCAATCATTCCGACTTTCCCACACTCGATTCCCGAACACCTTACAGATTTTCTGCTGAAGAACAAAATATCATCAACGAATTGAAAACCGCCTTTTTAAACAGTGCAAGACTGCAAAAGCATATCCGTTTTCTTCTTGAAAAAGGCAGTATGTACCTTTGCTGTAACGGAAATCTTCTCTATCATGGCTGTATTCCCCTTGACGAAACAGGAAATCTCTGCGGTGTAAGGCTTTTCGACTCCACCTACAAGGGAAAGGCATATCTTGATATGGCTGATAAAACAGTCCGCCACGTTTTTTTCAGCAAGGAAAAATCCTTTGAAGAACTTGATTTTTTATGGTATCTGTGGTGTGGCAGACGTTCTCCGCTCTGCGGAAGAAATATAAAGACCTTTGAAAGATACTTCATTGATGACAAATCCGTCTGGCATGAAGAATCTGATTCTTACTATCAATTCTATGAAACGGAAAAATGCTGTAATATGATATTGAGGGAATTCGACCTCTACTCCCCCTCCTCCCACATTATAAACGGTCATACACCCGTACTCGCCTCCAGCGGTGAACAGCCCATTAAAGCCAACGGTAAACTGCTTGTCATAGACGGCGGTTTCTGCAAGGACTACCACAGAAAAACAGGTATCGCCGGCTATACCCTTATATACAATTCTCACGGCTTGAGAATAAAAGCACATCAGCCTTTTGAAAGCATTGAAAAAGCCCTTTCCGAAAACATTGATATTATATCTGATTCTCGCTTTATTGAAACTGAAAAAAACAGAATTATGGTAAAAGATACTGATAACGGTAAAATTATCATGGAAGAAATAGATGACCTTTATGAACTGCTTGAATATTATAAATCCCGTAAAAATTGATTTTGCTGTATTTTTTTAATAATAAGTATTGACAACCGCTTTGAGTAATGATATAATTTCTCCAAAACAAATATAAAACCGTTGAGGCGGAGATAACGGCAGTTATGACTTTACAGAGAGCCCGTGTTGCTGAAAGTCGGGTATGAAACAGGCTGTCAAATGGACCGCTGAGGGCATAGTCAAAGGATTTTATCCGAGTATTCTATGACGTGGGGACATACGTTAGTTGTCGGGGATATGATGGTATCCTGCTGAGTGCATGGGACAGCCCATGAATTAAGGTGGCAACACGGATAAAATGCATTTTATTCGTCCTTAACAGAAGTGTATTCTGTTAAGGGCGTTTTTTATTTTAAAAAATCGAAAGGGTGAAAGAAATGAAATTTATGCCGTCACTTGACGAAGTGAAAAAAATTGCTGATGAAAAAAATTATAATGTTCTTCCTGTAAGCTGTGAAATGCTTTCGGACTTTACAACGCCTATTGAAGTTGTGAGAATACTCAAAAAACTTTCCTCACACTGCTTTCTGCTTGAATCTGCACAGGCTGATGAAAAATGGGGCAGATATACTTTCATAGGCTTTGAGCCTAAAATGGAAATTAACTGCATAGATGGCATTCTTAATTTGGGCGACATTACTTTGAAAACAGATAATCCCTCCAAATATCTCCGTCAGATACTCGAAAATTATAAAAGTCCGAGATTTGACTATCTCCCGTCATTTACGGGCGGTCTTGTGGGATATTTTTCATACGACTATATCACATACAGCGAACCCTCCGCAAAGCGTGAAACCGAAAATAACGAGGCTTTCAAAGATGTCGATTTAATGCTTTTTGATAAAGTTATCGCCTTTGACAGCGTGAAACAGAAAATTATACTTATCGCAAATATACACCTTGAAAACTATGAAACGGAATACTATAAAGCTATTAATGAATTGAAAAACCTTTCACAGCTTCTTCACAGCGGTGAAAAACTCAATGAAAAATCAGGCAGGCTTTTGGGAGAAGTCAAACCGTATTTCAATAAAGAGCAGTTCTGCTCTATGGTCGAAAAGGCTAAAAATCATATCCGTGAGGGCGATATTTTCCAGATAGTCCTTTCCAACAGGCTTTCCGCTGACTTCGAGGGCAGTCTTTTCAATACATACCGTGTCTTGAGAACAATAAACCCTTCTCCATATATGTTCTACTTTTCAGGCACAGATGTGGAAGTTGCGGGAGCGTCACCTGAAACTCTCGTTAAATTGGAAAACGGTATTCTGCATACCTTTCCATTGGCTGGCACCCGCCCCAGAGGAAAAACAGATAAAGAAGATAAACGGCTTGAAAAAGAACTCCTTTCCGATGAAAAGGAACTTGCCGAACACAATATGCTTGTCGATTTGGGCAGAAATGATTTAGGAAAAATCAGTAAATTCGGCTCTGTCGAAGTGGAAAAACTCCATTCCATTGAAAGATATTCACACGTTATGCATATCGGCTCAACTGTTCGTGGAGTTATCCGTGAAGATAAAGATGCCTTTGACGCAATAGAAGCCGTACTCCCTGCCGGCACTCTTTCAGGTGCTCCCAAAATAAGAGCCTGTCAGTTAATCGGCGAATTGGAAAATAATAAACGTGGCATTTACGGCGGTGCTATCGGCTATATTGACTTCACAGGCAATATGGATACCTGTATAGCAATCAGAATCGCCTACAAAAAAAATGGCAAGGTCTTTATACGAAGCGGTGCAGGAATCGTTGCAGACTCTGAACCCGAAAAAGAATATACAGAGTGCATTAACAAGGCAAAAGCCGTTGTAAAAGCCCTTGAACTCTCACAGGAGGATTTGTTATGATACTTCTTATCGACAATTACGACAGTTTTTCTTACAACCTCTATCAGCTTATCGGAAGCATTAACCCCGATATAAAAGTAATAAGAAATGATGAGCTTTCCATTGAGGAAATAAAAGCCCTCTCCCCCGATAAAATCATCATTTCACCCGGTCCGGGCAGACCTGAAAATGCAGGAATTATCATTGACGTTGTAAAAGAACTTGGAAAAAATTTTTCAATTTTAGGCGTTTGTCTGGGACATCAGGCAATATGTTCGGCATTCGGTGCAAAAATCACTTATGCCAAACAGCTTATGCACGGCAAACAGTCGATTGCAACCCTTGATACAAATTCCCCGCTTTTCAAAAATTGCAGTGAAAATTCCCCCGTTGCACGTTATCATTCACTTTCGGCTGATAATGATACAATGCCCGACTGTTTGAAAATAACCGCCGTTACAGATGACGGCGAAATAATGGCTGTTCAGCATAAAGAATATAATATATTTGGAGTGCAGTTTCACCCCGAATCTATTATGACACCGCAAGGCAGTAAAATGCTTGAAAACTTCATCAATTTATAAAAAAGAGAAAGGAAGATTTTAAAATGATTAAAGAGGCTATTGCAAAAATCGTAAACAAAGGCGACTTGACTTATGACGAGGCTTACACCGTCATGAATGAGATAATGAGCGGAGAAACATCTCCCACGCAGAATGCGGCATTTCTGGCGGCACTTTCCACCAAAAGTGCAAAGGCTGAAAC
>DBXL01000059.1 GCA_002309275.1 Ruminococcaceae bacterium UBA1213
ATTTTACTGAGCGTTTCATTGCAGATGTAGTCTGTCCAGTTAGTCGGATAATCGCCTTTGAGTTCAAGCAGAATGTTGTCTGTGATTTCACAATCCATTTTACGTCTTGTATCCTGAATGCTTCTTACAATATCACGCACAAAGCCTTCATCACGGAGTTCATCTGTAATGGTGAGGTCAAGTGAAACAACAATGCCTTTATCACTTGAAACGTGCTGACCTTCTTTTGCATGGTAGGTGACAAGAATAATTTCACTGTCGAAAGTTTTTTCTTCACCGTTGATTTCAAGGACTGCACCGTCTGCCGTGAGTTTAAACTTATTTGTCTTAACGGCTTTGATGATATTCGGAATACTGTCGGGATAACGGTTTCTTATCTCGTTGAAGTTCGGAGCATATTTTACCTCTGCAACGCTTCCGACATCTTCAAGGATTTCCACATTCTTGACGTTGAGTTCTTCTGAAATAATATCTTTAAAGCTCTCAACAACAGAGTTATCTTTTTTATCGGAGAGGATAACTTTGAGAGTGCTGAGGGGCTGACGATTTTTAACTTTATTCTTGTTTCTGATAGAACGTGCAAGGTAAATGACGTTACGAACAAGTTTAACGTGTTCAAGCAGTTCATCATCTTTGAAATTTTCGGGGATAACAGGGAAGTCTGCAAGATGTACAGAGAATTCGCCTGTGAGAGTCTGATAGATTTTTTCGGAAATGATAGGTGCAACAGGGGCAAAGAGTTTTGTCATGTTTACAAGAACATAGTAAAGTGTTTCATAAGCATTTTTCTTATCCTGCGTCATTTCCTTTTCCCAGAAACGTCTTCTGGAACGTCTGATAAACCAGTTAGTCAAGCCGTCAACAAGGTCAATGAGTTTATCGACATATCTGTTGACCTGATAATTGTCCATGTTTACGGTGATATAATCCGTTACTTCATAGAGTTTAGCAAGCATCCATCTGTCAAGCTGATTGTCACTTGTCGGGGGAGTGAGCGTTTCGGGGCGGAAGTCATCTATATTGGCGTATGAGATGAAGAAATTACAAGCATTCCAATAGGGAAGAATAATCTGCTGATAAGCATCTTGTATGCCTGCATCATCAAACAGCAAGTCGCCTATAAGCATTGCATTTGTCTGATAGAGATACAGACGGAATGCATCTGTACCGAAGTTTTTCATGAGAAGCATGGGGTCTGTATAGTTCTTTGAAGATTTGGAGAGCTTTTTACCGTCTTTTGCAAGGATAGTGCCGTGAACGATACAGTTAGAGAAACACGGTTTGTCAAAGAGTGCAACGGAAAGAACGTGCAGATAATAGAACCAGCAGCGGATTTGTCCTGTGTATTCAACGATGAAGTCACTCGGGAAGTGAGAGTCGAACCACTCTTTATTTTCAAAGGGATAGTGTTTCTGAGCGAAAGGCACAGAACCGCTTTCAAACCAGCAGTCGAGAACTTCGGGAACACGGATTTTAGTACCAGTACAGCCTTCACAAGTGCAGGGGAATGTTATTTTGTCCATGAACTGTCTGTGGAGGTTGTCAAGGCGTACACCGCTGTATTGTTCGATTTCGTCAATACTGCCGAGAACGGTTCTGTCACCGCACTTGTCGCATTCCCAGATAGGAATAGGCGTTGACCAGTAACGGTTACGGGAGATATTCCAGTCACGGGCATTTTCGAGCCACTTGCCGAAACGACCATGTTTAATTGTTTCGGGAACCCAGTTAATATCTTCATTGTATGCAATGAGTTTATCTTTAATTTTGCCGATGTTGAAGTACCATGCATTCATAGCCTTGTAGATAAGAGGGCGTTTACATCTCCAGCAGTGAGGATAGTTATGCTCAATCGTACCGTCAGCAACAGCTTTATTATTGTCATAAAGGAAACGGATAACAGCAGGATTCATTTCAATGACATTCTTTTCACTGTTTTCATCATAGAAATCCGTTACTTCTTTCGTAAATCTGCCCTTTTCGTCAACGGGATTAACGAGAGGGATATTGTTATTTTTACAAGTCCAATAGTCATCTTCACCGAATGCGGGAGCGGTGTGAACAATGCCGACACCCTCATCAGAGCCTACATAATCGGCTGTAACAACTTTGAAAGCCGTACCTTTGAGATTTGCAAAGTAGGGGAACAGAGGTTCATATTCTCTGCCTACAAGGTCAACGCCCTTGCATTCTTTCACGATAACGGGCTTTTCACCGAAAATTTTTGTATATTTGGGAAGCACGTTTGTGCAGGCGATAAAGATTTCTTCGCCGACATCTACAAATGAATAATCAAGGTTTTCGCCTACTGCAAGACACAGGTTAGAGGGAAGTGTCCAAGGCGTTGTAGTCCATGCGAGGAAATAAACGGTTTTTCCGTCGATAACTTCATCTGTCTTGAATTTGGCAATAATCCATCTGTCCTGACGAGGGCGGGTAGAGTCGGATTCTCTCGTGTCGGAGATGGACAGAGAGGTTTCACAGTGGGTGCAGTAGGGAGTTACACGGTAATCTCTGTAAATCAATCCCTTGTCATAGCACTGCTTGAAAGCCCACATAACACTTTCCATGAAAGTGGGGTTCATGGTCTTATAAGCACCGTCATAGTCAACCCAGCGGGCCATCATTTCAACGTACTCTTTCCAGGCTTCATTGTTGCCTGAAACAATTTCATAGCACTTGTCATTGAATTTGTCAATGCCGAGAGAATTTTCAATGATATTCTTGTCATTGATGCCGAGCAGAACTTCTGCCTGATTTTCGATCGGCAGACCGTGACAGTCCCAGCCCCATACACGAGGCACTTTATAGCCACGCATAGTCTGATAACGTGCAATCATGTCTTTGATGAATGATACAAGGATCGTACCGTGATGAGGTTTGCCTGTGGGGAAGGGAGGACCATCATAAAAGACCTTTTCACCTTTTGATTCTTTTTCCACAGACTTTTCAAAGACCTTGTTTTCTTTCCAGAAATTGAGGACATAGTCCTGAATTTCGGAAATATTCGGTTTGCCGGCAAGCTGTTCGTATTTCATTCTTTCAATCACCCTTTTTTCTTAATTGTTGTGTAATACACCATTATTATTTTATAACTATGATGTTTTTTTGTCAAGAAAAAAGAGTACATTTCATGCGGAAATGTACTCTTTGAGAAGTTCTTTTTTTCAGATAGTATTTTCATCCTGCAGAAAAACGTCAACGGCAGAGAGAAGTTCATGGTATTTTTGTACGAGAAAATGAAGATATTCTTTACCTGATTCAGTGATGGTATAATAATTTCTTGTACGGTGGCTTTCAGTTGTTTCCTGAGAATATTCGATAATATAGCCGTTTTGCTGGAGCTTGTAAAGCACGGGATAGAGGAATTTCATTTGATAGGAACGATTACTTCTTTTTTCAAGCTCCTGAGAGAGCCTGTATGCATACATAGGTTTTTCAGAAAGCAGGATTAACACAATCATAGGACTTACAGATCTTTTGAAATTATCTTCAAAGGAATTGGATTTGTTGGAAGATTTGCTCATTGTGATACACCACCATTTTGAACGTTATAGCAGAGTAATTATATCAGAATTTTTTTATGAGTTCAACAAATATTATGTAAAAAAAGTATTAAATAAACATTGAAAAAAATTAAGAAAAATGTCAGAAACCGAAGTCAAATAAAGGAATGTAGGCGGAAACGGATACAGCAACAAAGCCACATATAATTCCGAACACAGCACCGGAAATAACATCTGTGGGATAATGTACGAGCAGGTACATTCTTGAGAATGCCATAAGAATGGCAAATATGAGGGTAGGGATAAAAAGCTGCTGACACATCAGCAGCATGACAACAGAGGCTGCAAAACATGAAGAAGAGTGTCCGGAGGGGAAGGAGTAGTGAGGGGGGTTTTCAATGAGAAGATATTCTTCAAAGGATTTATCACATGGTCGGACACGTCTGACAATGTGTTTGATGGTTACCTCACCGCCGAGCCATGTAAAACAGAGAGCAACGAGAACAGTAAAACCGATGATTCTCAGCCCGTTGAAAAGGAGAAAGGCAAATGAGAGAACAAACCATATATAGCCGTGATTGCCGATAGTAGTTATGAGTATCATAATTTTATTGAGCAAAGAAGTCCTGTTATGAGTCAGTATCATGAGTATTTTTTCATCCCAAGCCTGAATTTTTCCAAGCATATTTTATCCACCCTTTAAAGTTACAGAAATGTCATGTTTATTATATCACAATGATTTGACATTTTCAAATAATTTTATATGGATACAGAAGAAATTTTTTGATTTTGGTATAAAATATTTACAAAAAAATAAAATAATTCTCAAAAGTATGTATTTGAGGATAGGAAATATGTTAATATTTGATACACTAAGTAAGTGGAGGAGAAATTGTGAAAAAACTTGGATTATATCTTGAAAGTGCGTTTAGAAGTATGAAGATATTTTATCAGAAAATCGAAAATCCGAGACAGCTGATATATAAAATAGTTTTTCCGGAAAGCGGGATATTGTGCGGGACAGTGACGCTTGTAGTTGATGAGATGTTCAGTGCAGAAATAAGTGCATTCATAGCGAGAGGAGTAGCGGAGGACAGGCGAATTTCCGTGCTTGAAGAGATAAACAGGGTAAATGACAAATGCTGTTTTATCAACGTAGGAATGGATGATAAGAATGATGTGTATTCTTATCAGCAGTTTATTCTTGCGGGAGATGAACACATCATGTGCAAGCAGATAGTAACCAATCTGATAGTTTTTTATGATATGCATAAAAGGACAGCAGAAAAAATATATCGCCTTATATCTTTATAGGATAAAGGCGATATTTTTTATATATCAGAGTTCACTGAATTTTCCTGCCCCCAGAGCAACACAGTCCAGAGGTTCCTCTGCCACTTTCACGGGAAGAGAAGTTTCCTTGGCAATATACAGGTCAATGTCTTTGAGCAAAGCCCCTCCGCCTGTTATAATAATACCGTTTTCAAGAATGTCGGCAGAGAGTTCGGGAGGAGTTTTTTCAAGTACCCTTTTGATGCTTTCCGCTATTGATTCAAGAGGTTTGGCAAGAGCCTCTCTTACGTCATTGGAGGAAATTTTAATTTCACTTGAAAGCCCTTTTTCATTTCTGCCCGTGACGGTAAGGGAGCTTTCTTTTTTCAGGGAGGGAAATGCATTTCCTATTTTTATTTTCACATCTTCGGCGGTGCTTTGTCCGATAGTAAGATGATATTTCTTTTTCACATATTCTTCAATGGCATTGTCAAAGGCATCTCCGCCTGTTGTAACGGAGTCTGACACGACTATATTACCGGAAGAAATAACGGCTGTTTCCGCCGTGCCGCCGCCTATGTCAAGTATCATTATTCCGACAGGGCTTTTTATATCAAGACCTGCACCCAGAGCGGCGGCAAGAGGTTCTTCAAGAATATCAGCCTGTCTTGCATAAAGCACGTCAAGAACATCTTCTGCAGCATTTCTTTCTACTTCCGTGCTGCATGACGGAACGCACAGAACGATTTTATGTCTTGCAAAAATCGTGTGTTTAACGGATTTTTTGATAAATCCACCAAGCATGGAGGCAGTTATATCAACATTGGTAATCACGCCGTCTTTGAGAGGGCGAATGACCTCGACATTTTCAGGCGTTCTGCCTGTCATATTTTTGGCATCAATGCCTACAGCAATCACTTCATTGTTTCTCCTGTCAACAGCGACAACAGAGGGTTCTCTCAATATAATTCCTTTGCCTTTGGCATGTATAACGGTGTTTGCCGTTCCCAAATCTATTCCTATATCCAAAGCTTTTCACTCCTTAAAGCCTGCCGCTTGAACCGAAACCGCCCTCGCCACGCTGTGTATCACTGAGTTCATCAGCCTGAATGAAGTCTGCAAGGACAACGGGCATGACGACCATTTGTGCAATTCTTTCATTGGGCTGTATGGTATAGGGCTTGTCTGACACGTTGCACAGACCTACACATATTTCTCCCCTGTAATCGCTGTCAACAACGCCTACACTGTTTGAAAGAGTGATACCATGCTTGACACCCAGACCGCTCCTTGCAAAAAGAAATGCAGCGAAATCCCCTCTTGGAAGCTCTATTGCAATGCCTGTGGGAATTTTTGCAAGTCCCGAAGGAGCGATTGTAACCGGTTCATCTATGCAGGCATATAAATCTGCACCTGCCGAAAATTCCGTTGCCCTTTTCGGCACTACGGCATTTTCTCTTAACTTTTTGATTTTCACTGTCAAAAAAACCATTCCTTTCAAAAACAAAACAGCCGCATTATCAGTAAATAATGCGGTTTTTCAAAGTGTCGGCAGAATGGAAAAACGATACTTGGCAGTATCTGCAATCAATTCCGAACCGCCAAGACCACTTTAACATTTTGCTTTCGTTTTGTCAATAGCTTTGACTATGCATTCCAGACTATTTTGGCACTGCAATTTTTTTGCCATTCTTTATTCCATGTAGAGGGAGCTTCACTTCTGCCCTGTATGTATATGGTCTGTTCAGAAGTCCAGTTGTAGAAAGCAGATTGACCGATATATGAAACGCTTTTGGGGATAGTGATGCTTTTTATACTTTTACACGATGAAAATGCAGAATCTCCTATATGTGTGAGATTTTCGGGCAGATTGATTTCAGACATCTTTTCACAGGCAGCAAATGCACCATTTCCTATACTGTTCAGATTGTCAGGCAGTGCTATTTTTTCCAGACTTGTGCAGGCTTCAAAAGCATATTGTACTATATCCGTTACGCTGTCGGGAATATTGATGCTTTCAAGACTTGAACACTGTCCGAAAACAGACATATGAATCATGCTGATTCCCTCGGACAGAGTGACATTTTTTAAATTCGTACAAAGCTCAAATGCACCCATATCAATATATTCCACACGTCCGACAGATACACTTTCAAGATTTTCACATTTTCTGAAAGAGTCGTGAGGTACCATTTCCACCCCGTCTTGTATCACAACCGATTTCAAATAGGGGGATTCCTCAAATTTATACTTCTCATCAGAATAGAAAAATTTATCTTTGTATATTGTCAAATTTTGTCCGTCAAATGAATAAGTTTTTCCCTTGTCATAAATCATGTAAACGAAAAATGAGGTGACACAAATCAATAAAATCGACAGTGCAATAAAAATGATTTTCTTTTTTTTCTTCAGCTGTTCCATAAGGCATAACTGCTACTCAAAATATGGACAAATA
>DBXL01000188.1 GCA_002309275.1 Ruminococcaceae bacterium UBA1213
GCCAGAACAAGCATTGAACAAAGACGCACCGTTTCACTTACAGAGTATTTGTGTATGCTTGTGCGTGAAGATATGAAAAAACACGAGCAGTAAAAGGGGCAACACACCATGAAAAAAGATATTTTAACAACTGCCGATACAGAAGCACTGCATAATTATTTGCAGGAAATAGAAGAAATAAACAAGAATGAACCCAAGAATGTATCGTCTGAAATATGGGAAAACTGGAATAAAGAACGCCTTCAGATTGAAAGCAAATATCATAGTACGATTATAAAAGCCTTACGTTGTGCCCTGCACAATATAGGGACAGAAGAACAGAAAATCATTGACTTAATCAAAGAAATTGTCGGTGACAATGTATCAGACATCACGTCTGAACAAGTTCGTGCAGCCTTGCCGCAGCTTGCAAGCATCATACCGCAAAAGCACCTTATTCCCAATAACAAGCTTGCCAACAGTCTGACAAAAGATATTATCGGTGCAGGCTTAATAGAACTTGATGTAGGTCGTAAAAAAGATGACATTTTAACTCGCTGTATCCTGAGTTATGAAGGCGATAATGTAAAACTCACAAGCAGACGTTCTTTCACGGAGTATGACCGACAAGTAGCAGATGCAGTAACGAGCCTTTACGAATATGGTGATAAAAGTCATATCATAACTGCGGCAACTGTATACAGGGCTATGGTACACGCTACCGAGACCGAAACACCGTCACCTCAGCAAATCGAGGCAGTAACACAAAGTCTGGACAAATTACGATTTGTCCGTGTACAAATTGACTGTACCGAGGAATTGATGAGGCGAAATATTGACTTGAACGGTTCACAGATAACTGCCGGCAAAATCGACACTTATTTACTTACACTTGACAAAATGGAAGTTATAGCAGGCGGACAAAAGGTAGTAGCCTATAAAGTAATCAAAACACCGATACTTTACGAATATTCACGCCTTACAGGACAAGTAATCACTGTACCGGCAGCTTTACTGGATATCCGTGACAAAACCGGTGCAAAAATTCCCAATACGGAACGCAGAATTGCAATAAAAGGCTACCTTATGAGACGTATATCGATTATGAAAGGTCAAAACAGTAAAAACCAAAGTTGTCATATCCTTTACGACAGCCTTTATAATGAAGTATGCAGTACTGAGCCAACACAAAAAGAAAAACGACTTATACGTGACTACATACCATGTGTGTTGGAATATTGGAAAAGCGAAAACTTTATCAAGGACTACGAGGAATTAACTCATGGCAAAAAGAAAATAGGGATAGAAATTAAAATATAGTATCTTTTAATTATAACATATAACAAAAAACAAGTCAAGTTTTCTTGAGCCGAAAACAGGCGTAGGGGGGCAATCTTTGGGCACATAGGGGGCAATCTTTGGGCACATAGGGGGCAATCTTTGGGCACATAGGGGGCAATCTTTGGGCACATACACGCCTTCCAAAAGTGCCCAAAACACCAGTATTCATGCCTGCTCCCGGACTTCCGCCCTGAGGCTATAGGTACTATATGTAATATATGTACCGTATACTGTACGGTCGTACAGTACGCTGCCGCTTGACTGTACGACCTCGTTCCGTTACACTACACTTTATCGTACCCAGAAGAAAACCTCCAAAGAAAAAAGCCGCCCCGTTTTTCTGCCGCTCCCCCCCTCTCTCTAATATATCAAATATATAAAAAAAAAAAAAAAAAAAAAATCCCCTTTTATTGGAACCCCACCAACTTCCCCTAAACGCACGGTCACCACAGTTAGCATTGACCTGCCGGAAACCACACTCATCTTTTTCTTTTTATCGGAACACCGTCAAATCAACGCCGGAAGTACGCAATCACCGCAGCCGGCATCAGCTTGCCGAAAACTATGCTCACTTCTTCCTTTTATCGGAATACACAAAAAAAACAAGATTGGAGAAAAAATTGATACGACTGAATATTGACACCCAGGAATTAAAAAACAAACCTGCCTCATTCGATGGCAGATTACGGAACAGACTCTGCAACTCTGAAAGCATCAGGGAAGTCACACCTGCACAATTTATCGGGTGCATAAAGCGTGGACGCAGCTTCACGCCTGCTGTCATGACCGGCACTACCGGAAATACATGGCAGTCACAGCAGGTCATATGTGCAGATATCGACAACGATACAGGTCAAAAGGATACTAACGGCAATAAAATCATGCTCTTTCCCTTTTTATCGCCTGAAAAAGCTGTTAAAATCATGGCACAATACGGCATAACTCCCTGTTTCATGTATTATACTTTCAGCCATACAGAAACATGGCCAAAATTCCGTATTGTACTCATACTTGATGTGCCTATCACGGACGCTCACACAGCAAACAACCTTGCTTCACGCTTTACAGGAATATTCAATGCGGCAGTTCCACATTGTGCCGATACAACGGCCAGCGACAATGCACGGATTTACTACGGCGGTAGAGAGGACAGCATCATGTACACAAGCGGACAGACAACACCTCTTTCTCTTTTACAGGAATTGCCAACGTATGAGGACATACGACGGGAGTGCAAAACCGCTTCCGATACAGACTCATACAGCCTACAAGCACAATTTGAGAAAGATAAGAACAGTTTCGACCTTGCGGAATATATCAAAACAACAACCAGCAGTAAACCGGTAAAGCATGGCAAGTCTCTGTTTTTCAATCCATGTCCCCTTTGTGGGCACAATGATGATTTTCAGGTCACAGGCAGTATCTATCATTGTCACAGTGCAAGCGGCGGTACAGGCGGCAGCATTATTGACTACCTGATGAATAAACACAATTTGAACGTTGGCAAGGCTTGTGACAAGTTCAAGTATGAAATTATGTGCTATCATCGTGAAACAGTACAGAAATCAGATTCGGTTGAGGACAATTCTCAACTGCCGGAAATATCTGTTACGACTACGAATGCAAGCGATTATCTTTTTAGCGGAACATTTGAACGTGATATCGAATATTTTCGGACGTACACAAACCGCAAAACAGGAATGCACCCTGACATAGACAAATATCTGACACTTTATCCCGGTCTAGCAGCATTGGGAGGTGCATCCTCGTTGGGCAAAACTACCTTTGCGATCAATCTGACAGACAAGCTTCTGGACAAGGGCGAAACGGTTTTGTATTTCAGTCTGGAACAGCTTCCTGTCGAACTCATCACAAAAAGTCTTGCCCGAAAGCTGTACGAGGTTGATCCCTGCACTTTATTGGAAAATACGGATATAAAAAACGGTCTGACCTGCAACGAGTTGGAAGACATCAAGAACGAGTATGCGAATAAAGCTGAAAAATACCAGATCATAACGGGCAGTTTTAGAACGACTGCCGCTGATATCGTGTCATATGTGGAAAAATACATAGCGGAACACAATGGCTGTAAACCTGTTGTCATCATCGACTACTTGCAACTGATTGCTCCACCTTCTGAATTTAGCGGAAGTATCAGAGAATACACCGATGAAAATATAAAAGCTCTCAAGGATATGCAGAAACGCAATGGCTTGTTTGTACTCATGATCAGCAACTTCAACCGCAGTAGCAATTATGAGCCTGTCAGCTATGAGAGTTTCAAGGAAACAAGCATGATAGAATACACCTGCGATTATATCTGGGGCTTACAGCTTGCCATACTTGATGCAGAAAACAACGATTTTTATACTGTCATAGGCAAGCAGGGAAGCCGTGTTGAAAGACCGATAGATCAAAAAAGAAAGCTCGTCAATGATGCACAGGCTCAAATTCCAAAGAGTGTTGAATTTGTAAGCTTGAAGAACAGAAACGGAAAGCAATTTTTTAAGGCATTTTTCGATTATGATCAAAGGCATGACTGTTATAAGCCAACAAGCTCCAGAAATACAGATAAATCTGTCATTCCCACTGTACGAAAAATATGAAATCGAAATGCAGTAAAGTGTATTTTCAAATGTTTGCAGAACATAACATTCAGAATGTTCTCAGATTAACGTAGGAGGCTCTGTACAGCATTTTAACGGCTTAGGAGTATAGAGATAGCCCCCCTGTCAAAAAATCACCGTATGAGGCTCTCAGGCGGTTCTACGGCGACGTTTCTTTTAAAGAATTATAAAAGACTGCCACAAAGTTGTGTAACTTGTAGCAGTCTTTTTTTCGATTACAGTTTCACATATTTCTGAAGTTTCATTTTGTTTATGATAAGATAACGTCTGTTTCCTTTGTTGGGAAGTTTTTGTGCACGGTGTGTATTATCTCCTTCAGATGATGGTGGAATAATTCCTTTCTCTGCTAATAACTTTGATATGCGTTTTGAATTCCACATATTGCTTGCACTTTCATAACCGTTTTTACAGTCATAGCTGTCTTTGATTTTTTTCAGCAGTACTTGAGGAATATAGTAGTTCTGCTCATCAAAGAAGATTATATCCTCTTTTTTATCGGCATTTGAAGATATATGCATTATTGGATAGTCATTATTTTCTATTGCCGATACAATAGCATTACACAGGCTAACAATAGGAGACTCCTCCACTAAATCTATGTCATTTTGATTAATTACTGTAATAATAGCCGCTTCGTGCTGTTGACGTAATAGTTCGCTATTTTGTATATTCAACTGATTTGTGTTACATCCGAAATCAATCAGGAGTTCCGAGGCTGTCTTCAATTGTGCCAAGTATTCTGCATATCTTGGATTAGAGAATTGACCTTGATAGATTGCTCTATATTTTTTGCATGTATCAGCTATCAGTTGTTTCAATCTTACTTGATCATGTGTGATATATGTAATCAATCCAAGCAAAAATCTTACCAATTTTTCGGGATTATTCTCCTGGAATTTGGATAACAGTACTTTGTCAATATCATACTCATGTAATTCGAGGAACAGGCATCTTGACAACGATGATTCGACACCTGTTGTATATTCTCCTGTAATGATTGCACCACCCTCGGCTTCATATTGCTGTATATTTTTATCTTGATAATCATTGTTCCTCATACGTCCTGTTCCGTCACCAAAGCAGCGAACTACCAATTCAAGATTTTTTTGAAGTTCCCTTGCCATTGCAGTGTCGTTAGTAGGTGCAAGATCATCAATCAACATTACAGCGTCTTTATAATCTCTGAAACCCGCTTCCAAACCTGCACCGGTAGCTTTTAAGGTATATGTAGGTGTTTTGTTGTTCTCAATCTGTGTCATAGCTAACGCCAGGCTTGTTTTCATATTTCCTCTTAAACCATTGAGAAATAGTACAAATTTGACCGGATATCCGGCATCTTTAAACAGTGTATGTGTAAAACTTAATACTGTATAAAGACAAATGATGGGTGCTATAGGTTTGTTTGGTGTTAATTGCTGCATTTCCAGAAAATCCGGTAAATATCCCGTAACTGCATTTTGATATGGCTGTACAAACTTTTGCCCGTAACGTGAAAATAAATTGAAATTGCCGCCTATAGAACCTTGTGGAGTTACATAGACATATTGATTATTTACAAGAGTCCAGCCGGGCTTGGAAATTTCTTTGATTTTTGGTCCGTTGTAATTAAGCACCAATGTATTCAAATATTCCTTCAAAGTGGTAGCTTTTACTATAGCTGCAAATCCTGGTATATCATTGAGCCATTTGCCATCAGCGAATATTTTTACAGGTACTTCCTTTTCAATCGTTTCTCCAGTCTTCTTGAAAGTGATTTTGCATTGATATCTGGGATTGATGCCTTCTATAATATTCAATATTTCTATATCAACATTTACAAGTGGAGGCAAATTTTTTGAATTTGCTTGCATAGTATTGGCAAAGTTGACAATATCTGTGTTATACATGGGCTGTGAATTATTCATCGGCATAGTATTAGCAGACGGATAATTATTTTGCATATTACAATTTTGGTTCGCAGGTATTGAATATTGGCTATTATAATATGAATTTGTTGAAACATTTGTCGGTGCATTATAAGCATTTTGCGGTGTTTGCATAAAATAGTTATTTTGTTGATTTATTGGATTATTTGGCAAAATGGTCGGATAATTCATACTGCTGTCTATCTGTGTATTTTGAAGTGTTTCGACATACTCTCCTTTCTCTTCTTGTTGTAATGCAGGAATAACTTGGTTATTGAATTTGTTTTGATTCGGAACACTTCCCTGCAAATTTTGTGAATAAGTATTGGCAGTTTCTGGTACTGCTTTATAATTTGCTGTGGTTTCTTCAGGGGGAATGCTTTTACATAATTCCTGAGGAATTGTTTTACATAAAGGGATATAACACAATGGCATTTGAGGTTTTCCATCATGGTAGTATATTCCATGATGTGCTAATTGGCCTATAGCATCAGCTTCTGCGTATTCTTGGTCAGAAAGCTCTTCTGTGTGCCAGCCTTCAGGCGTATACAATACTTTTTTGTATCCCATAAATTTTGGATAGCCAGTATCCATATTGTAAGCGGCACGAATTTCTGATTCATAATTTTCCATTATAGAATCCTCCTGATAATTATAATATTTAATCAACGATATAACTGATATGATATATCGTCAATCTGTCATTATTATACACCATATAAAATATAAGTTAAGTGTTTTTTGAAAAATTCACACTTTTTTTACAAACTCGTAACAATACCAAAAATACATATTGTATATTCAAAAAATCCCACTTATCCCAGATTTCCCGAATATTAAATGGGATGCGTACATCATTTTTATAA
>DBXL01000234.1 GCA_002309275.1 Ruminococcaceae bacterium UBA1213
CTTGCTATTGCAATACGTTCTTTTGCTGTTATCACAAAATTCCCCCTTTTTTCAATCCTCACACATTACAATTCTTTCAACTTCATCAATTACCGATTGTGATATATCGTTTGTAACCGACACTTTTGTTGTCACCGTTTCCCCGATTGTGTCACGAATTGCCAAAAATGCTTTTGTATCGCCCGAAATAGCTTTTTTTATAAGTGATACACAAATAGCCGTTGCACCGTCAACTTTTTCATGTTTGCCGTCTGTTTCAACGTCAAAATCGCTTTCCAAAAGTGTCAACAAAGTTTTTTTCAATTCCGCTTTTTCTTTTCGTGCTTTTCCCGAATTGATACCGCCTTTTTTTGCTATTTCTCTCACTTCGTCCTCTGTTCGTTCATTGAACGGAATCAAATTTTCATTATTGCTCATTTACATTTCCCCCATTTGTAATATAGCTTTTGCTAATACGGCTTCGGCTTTGGTCTTATACTTTTGAACATACTCATAATAGCAACCTTGCTTATATCCGATATGGATTAATGCACACAGCCAATAACTGCCGTCATAGGCTCTTTTTACTCTCCAATGGTAATTCTTTTTTCTTCTCATTCTTTTTTCTACCTGTCCTTTTTCCGATTTATGTTATTATCATTATAGCACTTTCATATAAGTATATCAATATTATTGATTTGGTAAAATAAAAAATGGCTTAATATAGCTTTTTTTGTTTTTTTACTTTTATGAACTCAAAAAATGATTTTTATAAGTTGGCAAAAAATGGTATTACACATTTTGATTATATCGGACGGTTTCGGACGTTTTGTCGGACGGTTTCGGACGTTTTGTCGGACGGTTTCGGACGTTTTTGAAGATACTAAAAAGTGCTGATTACAACAAGGTTAATCGACATTGTCGGACGGTTTGACGTTTTTTTCCTTATACCGCCGAATTTTTTTTTAAAAAAAAAACAGAACAATAAACGATTTGTGTATAACCGATTTTTAGACTATTATTATTTTTTTTTTTAAAAAACGTACAATGAATTTTAAAAAAAAACCGTCCAACCGTCCGAAATATTTTTTATTATAAAAAAATCAGCTTATAATCAGCATTTTTTTAATAGCATAACCCAAAGGATAACCGTCCGAAAACCGTCCGAAAGCCGTCCGAAATTTCTTTTAAAGTGTCCCAAAAGCAAAAAATGGACGTTTTAAAATGCAAATGATGAAAAAAGTAAAATATTTTTGTCAAAAGATTTATTCTCATAAAAATAAAAACAGTATATTTAAAAAAATGGTGCTGCCAATGCTGACAGCACCATGAAAATTCATTTGTTTATGGTATTGTTGTTGTAGTTGGTGTTGGGGACGGATATAACCCTGATACCGATACCCTCAAAACCTCTAACTTCTTTGCATACTCCACTTTTATCACAATTAGGAATATGAGTTGAGAATTTCAAGCCATATTCATTCATCATAGATTTAAGACGGTTAGAAAATCCATTACGGCTGACAGCTTCAAAACCATTTTCATTACAAAAAGTGCAGTATGTAGAGTACAGAGTGACAACAGGCACTTTGTTTTTTTCGCCGAATACGATATTACCGTTTTCATCGTTACCACTATCAAGAAAAATGCGGATACTATCATTTTGAAATTTGAGTTCGTTGCTTATGTTCTTTGAACGTTCCGAAATATGCAAGTTCCAATTATTTTTTATAAGCTCATTCAGACCATCAACCAACCATTTAACAATTTCCTCTTTTTCGTAATCAAGAAAAGTTTGCTCAATGTCAAGAATGTCAATTCTGTTTTTTGCTTTCGGCTTTACTCTGATATAGTGAAAACGTCTGTAAAATCCGTTGGAATTATCAAAAAGTGAAATTAACGGATAGTTTCCGAATAACAAGAAACGAGTATGTAAATCTACACTGTGTCCTTGCATACCTTTTTTCTCAACATAACATTTTCCTTTGTTTGTGATTATGGTTTTGAATATTCCTGAATTTTTCAATGCACCGCTTTTCACATCATCATCAAGAAAGAAAAGTTTGTTTTCAAGATTTGAGGTTGCAAAACGTGATTTGTCAAAATCTTCTATGCCGCTTGAAAAGAAGTTTCTATCTCCGAATAACTCTTTCAAGATGTTTCCGATAACACTTTTACCTTCGCCGCCCTCACCTTGCAGATACAAGGATAACTGTAATTTGTTTGTAGGTAAAAGCAAGTAACCTAACCATTGATGAAGTGTAATTATATCATCATCAAATAACAGTTCCCTCAGAAATGATAAAAATTTCTTCGGCTCTTTTGCGTTTGGATTGTATGTGCATGACAGATTATTGATATAAATTTCCTGTCTGTCGCTTTCCCAAATAGTAAATAATCCGTCTTTATCTGCTGACAGAATACCGTTACTGAAATGTATCTGTTTCATATCGGGTGTAATATCGTTGCTGTAAACTGAATTTTTCAAGGCATTGAAAATATTATTTGTTGTCCTTGCAAGTCCAGAAACAATATGATTTCTGATACCTAAATTTTCGTCCTCTTGTATCAGTTTCAAAATTTCGCCGTCCCTTTTCTCTCCCGAATAGTCAAAAAAAGTTCCATTTGTGCATTTCAGCGGATAGCATTCAAGAAAACGTGTGATATATACATCTTCATTTACTTTCGGCTTGTCGTTCCTATCAAGATATATCCAATCGGGCAGACTTTGTTGTTTTTCGGCTCTTTTTTCAAATCGTTCCTGATTTTCAGTTTGTTTTTGATTTGCCTTGACAATCTTCTTTATATCGTTCATGCGTTTTTGGAATACCGTTTTTCTATTCTGATTTTCTGCAAACGGCAAAATTTCATCAAAGAAGTAACCGAAATCAGACAGATTATTTAAACGGCTTGCATATTCAACAACCGTCCTATCCAAAACATTACCCTTTGCAAGTTCTATAATATTTTCGTATTCCTGTTCATCGGCAGCGGCATTCTGTTCAATTTCCGCTGTTGTTGACTGTATTTTGACAGTGCTTTTATTTACAATCTGCTTTTCAATATCTGCCACAGTTGGAAGTCCCTCATTAGCTGCAAATATTTCATAAAATTCAATTTCCTTATTTTCTGATACGCTGTTCAATTTCTTTTCCTGCTTTCATATAAATTTCCTGCCACATTTCTTCATCAGCCGTCAACATCAATTCAACTGCATAACTCCAATATTCAAGTTGCTGACAACTTTCAATAAAAAGTGGATTAAATTCTTCATTTATGCCTTTTGGTGCATACTGTTTTTGCCAATATTCAAGCAATTTTACATACAGTATTGAGTTTTTCAAAGTGTTGTCTTTCCATTCCTGCCACGCATTGACAACGATCCTTTTGCGTTTCGTTTTGGCTGTTGCTGTTATCTCCGTCCTTGTAGGCTTATGCGGCTTCAAATTCAGTCCTAAATTGAAATCACTGTTCAGCCGTTCCGCTGTTTGTATCGGTGACAAATTAAAAAGTTTCTCTGTCAAGCTGATTAAATCACCGCCCACACCGCAACCAAAACAATAAAACATCTGTTTCTGCTTGCTGACACTGAATGAGGCTGTTTTTTCAGTATGGAACGGACAACAACATTTACTATGCTTATCAAGTTGCAGTCCGTAAAACTCCGCAACCTCAATAATATCAAGTTTGTTTTTGATTTCTTCAAAGATATTCATTTTTATTTTCCTTATTAGAAAAATTTGCCATTATTAGAGTTTATTTTTTCGTTTGCCGCCGCCTTGTAAAATAAAAAACTTCATCAATTTTTACTACCGCCAGTATTTTTTTTCGTCATTTTTCCGTTATTGACTATCCTCACAAAATGCTATATAATTACATAAAGATATATTTTTTATATCTTCAATTTAGAAAGGACGTTTCAATGAATGGGTGATTCGTCCCATACTTTGAAATACTCGAAAGGGTATAATTAGGGTATGGAATGACTTTTACAAAAACACTTTGGTCGGTGGCATTTTGTAAACTAATTGAAACAGGTTGCAACGGTTGAGAGAATGACGGCTCTTGACCGTTGTTTTTTTCTATTTCATGGATATTCAATTTTTCAGTTGGTTTCATCGTTTGCAGAAATGACGGTATCTGCACCCAATAATTTAGCTGCCTGCTTTTTAAGGAAATTTTCAACGTGCCTTTTTACTTTGTCGGGATTTTTCGCCCTCCATGCTTTCGCATAAGCTCTACGGGCTTCAACAAGTTGTCTTTCCTCAATGGTTAAGGCTGTTACATCAATCATCGCTTTCACCTCCTCAATCTCAATAGGCGGCTGCAAAACGAAAATAAATCTCTACGGATATTTTATCACAAATTCTGCTAATTTTCAACCTTTGCACCCTATAAAAAGAAAAATCGTGACTTTTCACAAATCGAAAATTGCCTATTTAAGAGATTTTAATTGTGCATTTTGCCGAAAGAAGAAATATAATGTTTTCACTTTATTGAAGTTGAATTTCCCTCAAAAGTAAATATATCTCTGTTGAATTGATGAACGGTTTAGGAGGTCGCAAGCTCAGATTTTGTCAATACATTGTATTAACAAAATCGGCTTGGTGGTGAAGTTTCCCCACACCCCTAAAATCGCCATAGGCTCACCAAAAGAA
>DBXL01000070.1 GCA_002309275.1 Ruminococcaceae bacterium UBA1213
GGAATATGGGGTGACGGTGATTTTGTGGAAGCTGTCGCTGTCATGCTGTTTTATCAGATAGGCGAGTGGTTTCAAAGTTATGCTGTCGGCAAAAGCAGAAAAAATATTTCCGCTTTAATGGATATTCGCCCTGACTATGCCAATATTGAAAATGATGAGGGTGAATTGGAACAGGTAGAGCCCGATGAAGTGGAAGTCGGCACAATGATAGTAGTGCAGGCAGGGGAGAAGATACCTATTGACGGAGTGATAGTGGAGGGAGAATCTTCACTGAATACAAGTGCATTGACGGGTGAAAGTATGCCGAGAAATGTCATTGCAGGTGATGAAGTTATCAGCGGCTGTATCAACTTAAATGGCTTGCTGAAAATAAAAACTACCAAAGAGTTTGGTGAATCCACTGTTTCAAAGATACTGGATTTAGTGGAGAATGCAAGTTCAAAGAAATCGAAATCAGAGAATTTTATTTCAAAGTTTGCAAGAATTTATACACCGGCTGTTGTATTCAGTGCATTGGCATTGGCGGTGTTACCGTCAATTTTCACGGGAGATTGGGCAACATGGATTTACAGGGCATTAACATTTCTTGTCATAAGCTGTCCGTGTGCGTTGGTGATAAGCATTCCATTAAGTTTCTTTGCAGGGATTGGCGGTGCAAGTAAAGAGGGTGTTTTAGTCAAAGGCTCGAACTATCTTGAAATTCTGTCAAAGACAAAGACTGTTGTATTTGACAAAACGGGAACTCTTACAAAAGGTGTATTTGAAGTAACGGCAATACACCCTGAAATCGTAGATGAAAATACACTTTTGCATTTGGCGGCTCATGTAGAGAGATATTCCAATCACCCCATAGCCAATTCACTGAAAGCGGCATATCGGAATGAAAATGACGGCTGTCATGTAATGCGTGCAGAGGATATTGCAGGACAGGGAGTAAAGGCACTTGTCAACAGCAATATAATATGTGTCGGAAATGAAAAGATGATGAAAGCCGTTGGTGCGGAGATACAGGAATGTCCGCATGAACATTCGGGTACGGTCATACACGTTTCACGAAATGGAAAATATATCGGACATATAGTTATATCAGACATCATAAAAACTACTTCAAAGCAGGCTTTGAAAGAATTAAAAAAATCAGGTATCAAAAAGACGGTCATGCTCACAGGCGACAGTAAAAAAGTTGCCGATAAAGTGGCAGAGGAATTGCAGATAGATGAAGTGCACAGTGAGCTTTTGCCCGAAGATAAAGTGAATGAAGTGGAAAAGATACTTGATGAAAAAACAGGTATTACGGCATTTGTGGGTGACGGAATCAATGATGCCCCCGTACTTTCAAGAGCGGATATTGGAATTGCAATGGGAGCAATGGGTTCCGATGCGGCTATTGAGGCGGCTGACATTGTTTTAATGGACGATAACCCCATGAAAATTGCAAAGGCTATAAAAATATCAAGAAAGTGTCTGAGGATAGTCAATGAAAATATATGGTTCTCGATAGGCGTAAAAATAGCGTGTCTGATATTGGGTGCATTGGGTATCGCTAATATGTGGATAGCGATATTTGCAGATGTCGGTGTCATGGTAATAGCTGTATTGAATGCAATAAGAGCATTGTTTGTCAAAAAATTGTAAAAAGCTATTGACATTTCCATTTGATAGTATTATAATGATAATATCAAATCAAGGGAGTGTTCTGTATGTTTTCACAGATTTTGAAAGCATTGACGAAACAGGGAGCAGATAATATTGAGGATTTGGCAGAGGAAAATAAAATAGTATCGTCCAAACCGAAAATGAAGATAAAAAAAGGTGAATTAGAAAAATGTTCGGGAAATATTGTTGACTTGGTAATTCCTGACGGGGTAAAGGGTATCTGGTCAGCGGCTTTGAGCAGTGAAACGCAAAAAACGCTTAAAACCGTTGTTATTCCCGAAGGTATCGAATATATAAGGTCAAATACATTTCAGAATTGTCCTAATCTTGTATCGGTGAAACTGCCCGAAAGTGTGCGTTATATTCAAACAAAAGCATTTGCCAACTGCGTGAATCTGAGGGAGATAAATTTTCCGAACAATATCAAGGAGGTTTCGCCCGATGCATTCGATAATTGTCCGCATATCAAACTCCCCGATTGGATAGATTCAAAATGCTATGTTACGAAGCAAAACGGTTCGGAAGTAAGAGTGATGGTCGTAAACGGTGAAGTATGTCGTTGTGAAGGAAAATTTGTTGATTTGGTGATACCCGAAGGAGTAACAGTAATATGGTCACTGGCTTTGAGCCGTGAAACGAAAAAAACACTTAAAACTGTTGTCATTCCCGAAGGCATTAAAACAATAAGAGCAAATACATTTCAAGACTGTCCGAATCTTGTATCGGTAAAACTGCCCGAAAGTGTGCGTTTCATAAGAACAAAGGCTTTTGCAAACTGCGTGAATTTAAGGGAGATAAATTTTCCCGAAAATATACAGGAAATCGTAGAAGATGCCTTTTTGAACTGTCCGCATATCAGCGTACCCGAGATAAAAGAAGAAATTGATGAAGATGAATATTATTGCAGACGTATGGATGAAATTGTCGGCGGTGTGCCTGATGATAGTATAAAAAATCCCCAGACAACACGACCAACAAAACATAATGTCATTCACGGAAATACTCTGATAGGCATGAGAACAGACGATTTTACTGTCCCTGCATATGAGGCGATAAATCCGAGTTCTTTCAGAATGTCACAAATGGAATCCCTGCATATATCCGAGGGTGTGACGGTGATAGGAAAATATGCTTTTGAATATTGCCAAAAATTAAAGGAAGTATATTTGCCTAAAAGTCTTGTAAGGATAGATTCAAGGGCATTTGCGGAATGTACTCAGCTTGAAACCGTAAATTTCCCCGAAAATCTTGAATGGATAGCAAAAGATGCTTTTGATGGCTGTGAAAAAGTAAAGTTATCTGAGTCGGCAAAAAGGCTCATGCAGAATCAGGATGAAATGATGGAACTTTTGGCGATACTTCACAGCAGCGGGATACATCAAAGTTATATGAAAAATGCAAATTGGATAACTTTGAATAATGATGGAATGTA
The DNA here is from genome assembly GCA_002309275.1 of Ruminococcaceae bacterium UBA1213. Lineage (GTDB taxonomy): Bacteria > Bacillota > Clostridia > Oscillospirales > Acutalibacteraceae > UBA1213. The sequence continues at coordinate 3,089 of DBXL01000070.1, forward strand.
TATGGACATTTTACACCGTGAAGATGGAACGTATAATGTGTCTGTTCCTGTTGATAAGTGGAATTGTAAAGGATTTGACTGCAAGACATTTGATGAACTGAAAGTAAAGATACAGAGGTCTTTCAAACTATATATTTGAGGAGTGTGAAGAGTGAAGCAATATACAGTTACAGGAATGAGCTGTGCGGCTTGTCAGGCGAGAGTGGAAAAAGCTGTATCAAATCTTGACGGCGTGACGGCTTGCAGTGTCAGTTTATT
>DBXL01000071.1 GCA_002309275.1 Ruminococcaceae bacterium UBA1213
AATAAAGGTGAAAATGCAGAAAGTGCCGTTATGCGTGAAGTGATGGAAGAAACGGGTTTGAAAGTTGTTGATATGCATTTCAATAAGAGTGAATATTTTGAAAAGACAAATACACTCATGCTGAATTATGCGTGTACAGTGGAAAATGAGAGTCTTGCCCATCTGAATACAGGTGAAGTTGACAAGGCACAATGGTTCACGCATGAACGGGCTCGTGAAAATATCAAGCCGCAAAGCCTTGCAGAGAAATTTCTTCTGCATTATTTGGATAAATGATAAATGGTCAGACAGTTGAAAAACTGCCTGACCGTTTTTTCATGGGGAAGCGAAAAGAGCAGTATTGGGTGGAGAAAATGTCAGACTGATGAAAAGTGCCGATATTCCAAGAAAAAGTATGATGGCAGAAATAGTTTTACGGATATTTTTGTCTTTGCCGTGCAAGATTCTTTTATAGCTGATATCAAATGAAATGAAAACTCCGATAAAATACAGGAGGATATCCAGAAATGCGACATTTTTTCCGATAACAGCGGTATAAATAAAATAGGCTGTCGGAATGAATACAAGTCCTATGATAACGCCCGTTATCCTTGAAAACAAAAATCCTGAAATTTTTCTTCCGTAGAGTGCAATTTCGATGAATACATACAGCATGAACGGAAAAAAGAGTAATTTGAGATGTTCCCATACGCTTTCATTGACGGGCATGAATAAGCCGACAAATGTGTTATTGCCCGACAGACTGTAGAGAAAATGCCCGACAATTCCCATAAGGCTTACTGTAAAGAATCCTATTAAACTGCTCCAGAATGATTTTTCGACTTTCACGGACACATCACCCCGAAAGAATATATGTTTTCAGAAATATATATGTATCTTTCGGGGAAACAGAACGAAAATATCAGTATTTTATTTTTACTCTTTCCTGTATATAGTCTTGTATTACTTTTTCATCGGTAATTCCGACTTTTTCACGGGCAAATTTCACTGCATCGCTTTCCTGTATCATTTGCGGCATCATGGCAAGAAATTCATCTACTTCTTCTTCTGTGTTATAAATACCGAAACTTATGCGTATCATGCCGGCAGTATTCATGTCGGTACAGTTGGCGAAACTGTCTATTTCCTCTTGGGTGAGGTTCATCATACGCCATACATACGGATGTGCACAAAATGCACCACGTCTTGTGGCAACTCCGCCAAGTTCGGAAAGATTGGTAGCAAGAATATATGAATTAGTATGGTCGAAATTGAATGTTACAACGCCCACTCTGTCATCAATATTTTCGGTATCGCCGTAAATCACTATGTCATCAAGTTGCTTCAGACCGTCAATGAGTTTACGGTTAAGTCTTTTTTCATGTTCTTCGATAGCGTCAAAGCCGATTTCTTGCAATATGTCAATAGCTTTTCCAAGACCGACTACTCCGGGATAATTCGGTGAACCGGCTTCATATCTTGACGGAGCATCTTTATAATATTGTTCATCATCTTTAACGAGGGTAACAATGCCACCGCCGTAAAATTCAGGCATATGTTCGTTAAGTACGTCTTTCAGACCGATAACCGCACCGCCGCCATAAGGTGAATACATTTTATGTGCAGAGAATACAAGGAAGTCGATATTTTCTTCGGGAGTATCGCCGATCATGGAGAATTTTCTGTGAGCGACGATCTGAGCACCGTCAACAATGATTTTTGCACCGTATTGATGGGCGAGTTTTGCGACACGGTGAACATCTGTTACATATCCTGTTACATTTGAGGCTGCCGTGATAGCAACATACTTTACATCATTTTCTTTGAGCATTTTTTCGATATCGTCATAAATGACACGTCCGTTTTCATCTACTTCCGCATAGATAGTTTTACAGCGTTCACGCCATGAAAGGTCATTTGCATGGTGTTCTATACGAGTGGACAGTACAATATCATCTTCACTTTCAACGAGTGCGGAAGCAAGTTTATTCAAGCCGTCAGTGGTATTGTTCACATAAAAGCAAGTGTAATTGTCGTCTGCACCGACAAAGTTCAACACTTTATCTCTCACACTGTTATATAATTCTGTCGAATGGTTTGATTTCTGTGAAAATCCACGCCCGATAGAACCGTACATTTCAAACTCCTTGTCAACTGCCTGTTGCACCGGTTTCAATACGGGAGTAGTGGCGGCATTGTCAAAGTTAATGAGAGGTCTTGTTGTACCGTCACTGAGTTCAACCGGTTCATTTACACCTACAACATAATTTCTGATATTGTCGATAGTGTATTTTTCAGGCTCTGTTTCAGGCTGGGAAATTTCCGTTTCCGAAACTTCCGATATTTCATTTTTAGACGGTTCTGTTGATTTTTCATCGGGTTTTGACTTGTCATTTTTAGAAGTATCGGTTTGAGCATTTGACTGTGAAGCAGTGTTGCTTGTATCTGTAACAGTTTGTTCGGCGGGCTGTGAACAGCCTGCGGCAATACTTAAACACATTGTTGCCAAAAGTGCTATCGTAATATATTTCTTTTTCATAAAAAAGACTCCTTATATGTATATAATACTATGTTGAAATGATAACACATAACTTTTAATTTTTCAATTTGTTTTTTCGACAAAAAACTATTGACTTTTTTGTTATGAGGTGGTATATTATATTCAACGATTAAATAAATGTTTAATAGAAAGGAGGATTGAAAATGAAAAAGACATATAAAATTGAAGTGGATTGTGCCAATTGTGCGAATAAAATGGAAAATGCCGCTAAAAAAACAGAGGGTGTCAAAGAGGCCGTCGTGAATTTCATGACGCTGAAAATGAGTGTGGAATTTGAAGAAGGCTATGAGCCTAAAGAGGTCATGCAGAATGTTCTCAAGAACTGCAAAAAAGTCGAAGATGACTGTGAAATATATCTGAAATGAATTCATGGCATGGTGCGGAATCGTACTGTGCCTTTTTTGAAAGGTGATTTTTATGACCAAAAAACAAAAGAAAAATCTGATAAGAATTATCGCTGCGGCAGCTTTAATGGTGCTGCTGATATTCATACCCATAGAAAATAAATGGCTGAAACTGGCTTTGTATATGATACCGTATTTTATTGTGGGCTATGATATATTGATAAAGGCTTTCAAGGGAATAAAGAATTTACAGCCGTTTGATGAATGTTTTTTAATGGCAATCGCCACTGTCGGTGCAATGGCGGTAGGCATTTGGGGGGACGGTGATTTTGTGGAAGCCGTTGCCGTCATGCTGTTTTATCAGATAGGGGAATGGTTTCAGAGTTACGCTGTCGGCAAAAGCAGAAAAAATATATCTGCTTTAATGGATATACGTCCCGATTATGCCAATATTGAAAATGACAGCGGTGAATTGGAACAGGTCGATCCCGATGAAGTGGAAGTCGGCACTGTAATCGTTGTACAGGCAGGCGAAAAAATTGCCATTGATGGTATTATCGTTGAGGGTGAATCTTCCCTGAATACAAGTGCACTGACAGGTGAGAGTATGCCGAGAGAAGTCAATGTCGGTGATGAAGTCATCAGCGGATGCATTAACCTGAACGGTCTTTTGAAGATAAGGACAACCAAAGAATTCGGTGAATCCACTGTTTCAAAGATATTGGATTTAGTCGAAAATGCAAGTTCNNTCGGAGAATTTCATTTCCAAGTTTGCAAGGATATATACACCGACAGTTGTATTGAGTGCATTGGCATTGGCAGTCGTGCCGTCCGTTTTTACGGGAGATTGGGCAACGTGGATTTACAGGGCATTGACATTTCTTGTCATAAGCTGTCCGTGTGCATTGGTGATAAGCATACCGTTAAGTTTCTTTGCAGGAATAGGCGGTGCAAGCAAAGAGGGCGTGCTTGTCAAAGGCTCGAATTATCTTGAAATTCTTTCAAAGACAAAAACTGTCGTATTTGACAAGACGGGGACGCTTACCAAAGGCGTATTTGAAGTCACGGCGATACACCC
>DBXL01000203.1:0-160 GCA_002309275.1 Ruminococcaceae bacterium UBA1213
TCTTCACCGATAGATGTCATACTGCTTGGAATAGTAATGCTTGTTGCAGCGGTATTATAAAAGGCTTTCTGACCGATACTTGTAACGGTGCTCGGCAGATAGATATTTTTAAGCTTTGTACAGCCGTAGAAAGCACTGTCACCGATAGATGTTATTTTTG
>DBXL01000203.1:232-3742 GCA_002309275.1 Ruminococcaceae bacterium UBA1213
TAAGGACCGCTGTATTTTGTCACGGTAACGTTATTGCCGCTTACGGTATATTCAAAGTGATAGCCGTAGTTGATATTATTGTTCTTTGCAAAGGTTTCAACAGTGGTATCTTTCAGGCAGTAGAGTTTAAAGCCTGATTTCACACCGTCAAAAGCGATTGAAGAAATTTTTGTCACGTTGTCATAGATGACGGGTTTTGCACTGGAATTGTGGAAAGCCCAGTCAACGATTTCCGTACAGGTATCAGCCACATTGAAAGCAGATGTTCTTCCGAGAGGACAGTAAATAAATTTTGTCTTGTCCTTGTTGTAAAGCATACCGTAACTGTCTGTTGAATAGCTGCCGCTTGTGCCGTTGATTTTGATACTTGAAAGGCTTGTGGCATTGTCAAAGGAACATACAGACTCACCGCTTGCCTGATAGAAGCTGGGACAGCCTGAGAAAGTGATAGTTTGGATACTTGATTTTTGGAAAGCACCTCTGCCGACATAAGTTACAGTGCTTGGAACAGTGATGGAAGTAAGTTTGCAGTTGGTCAAAGCCCAATCGTCGATTTCCGTACAGGTGTTTTGCAGGAAGAATCCGCTTGTAGCACCGTAAAGTGACGGATTCGAGGGATATGCAACAAGAGTAGTTTTACTCTTGTTATACAGAACGCCCGATGTATCTGAGGTGAAATAACTGTTGGTTGTAGCGATTGAGAAACAGCCTATTTCGGCATTCCAAAATCCTCCGAAAAGAACTTGCAAATTGTTCGGCAAACCGAGTATTCTTATTTTACAGCCACTGAAAGCCTCTGCCTGTAAGCGTGTAATGGTATAAGAACCGGTATAGCCGTTGAAGTAGTATTGGTCAAGGTCTTTAGCGTAGACGACGGACGGACAGCCCAAAGACTTGCCTGAAAGGTCTTTAGTGCCGTTGTAGCTTGCAATTTCTGCGGTATGGTCTGAATACAGGTAGTAAGTGAAATCGCCGTGTGTAACGATTACCGTGTTAGCGGCACTCACACTTGTATCAAAGCCGACAAACGAACCGAGAGTTGTTGTCATGCCTGCACTTCCCACAGTAGCGACCGCAAGTGCAACTGCAAGCATTTTTCTCAGAGTCTGACTTGATTTTTTCATGAAAATTCCTCCTTTTATCTAATAACAGTAAAACACTACCTGTCTGCATTATACCATACAAACCCCATTTTTTCAATAGATACAAGAATTTTTTACATATTATTTATAAGTGATATTCATAAACTGTGCAACTTTACAGAATACTTCCAATACTTTTTACAGCATTATGAAGCTTTAATGGCTTTCCATGCTCTTTTAAAAATGCTCTGTACAGTTCTCCCCTGCTGTACCCCGTGCAGAATTCACTGAAAGTATTCATATAAATTTCTTTCAGCCCTGATGACGTATTAATGACAAGATAATACATACCGTTATACAAAAATGCCGAACTCATCATTTTCTCTTCCTTTAATCCGTAAACCGCCTTTATGCATGAAAGAAAGCTTTCTGCCGAATCAAATTTAAATATATACGTTTTACTGTAATACCTCACCCTGTATATTTTCCTTCTTCCCGACAGCGTCAGTAAAAGCATACACCCTTTATCATATTTCAATGCCTCGATAACGATTTTTTTATTACGAAAATCTATCCCCGCCTTTTCTGATGCACTCCTGATTATATCCGTTAAAACCTCTTTGGAATGCATTTCTGAAAAGGTAAGGCTCTCAAACGTAATTTCATATTCTTCAAGGTCTTTCTCACCAAGCAATACCAGTATCCTTGCAGTATCAATTCTTTCAATATTCATTCCAACCCACTCCATATATTATTGAAGAAACACTCTCTTCACTACATAATATTAAAAAAACTCCATTCCTGCAATAAAATTTTTCTGGAAATCCTGTATAAAAAATCCTGTCCGCCGATTTTTTAATATAAATTTTTAAAATATATTGATAAAATAGGTATTATTTGATATAATTACTCTGTAACACCATTTACAATAAAAGGAGGTCTTTTTTATGAAATGTCCTTACTGCGGATTCGAGGACAGCAAAGTCGTTGATTCCCGCTCCATTGATGACAACAGAAAAATCCGACGTCGTCGTGTATGCTTCAACTGCTCCAGAAAATTCACAACTTATGAAATCGTGGAAGTAATGCCTTTTATGGTCATAAAACGTGACATGGGCAGGGAACCCTATAACCGTGAAAAACTTACAAGAGGCATTCTCAGAGCCTGCGAAAAAAGAGATATTTCTGCAGAAAAAATCATCTCTATCGTTAATCAGGTAGAAGTTAAAATAGAAAATTCCTATGATAAAGAAATCCCTTCAAAAGTAATAGGAGAATATACCATGCAGGTTCTAAAAGATGTCGATGAAGTGGCATATGTCCGCTTTGCGTCTGTCTATAAGCAGTTCAAAGACATCCATTCTTTCCTTGAAGAACTCAATAAACTTATTTCCGAAAAATAAAGGAGCTAAAAAATGATAATAGATACTCATGTACATATCGGCAATATGCTCGGCTTCTTGCTTACACAAGATGATGTCATATACTCTATGCAGAAATACGGCATTTCACACGGTATCGTGTCAAGCCTCAATGCCGCCGAATTTGACCACCATCTGCAGCCTGTTCCACAGGAATATCAGCACTCACAGCTTGAATGTCTTTATGATGTCGTCAGATTTGCCAAAAAATTCCCCGATAAAATAAGTGCTGCCGTCTGGGTAAGACCTTTCAATGAAAATGCAGATAATGCTCTCTGCAAAGCGATTGAAGAAAACCGGCAATATATCAAAGCCGTCAAATTTCACCCCTACCACTCAAATGTCCCTTTTGACTCCCGACAATCCGAACAATTCATTGAGCTTGCAGAACATTACCATCTCCCCATTGTGACACATACAGGCGGCTCTGACAATGCATCCTGTATCAGAGTTTACAGAATGGCTAAAAAATATCCCAAAACCAAATTTGTCATGGTTCATATGGGACTCGGTACAGACAATAACCAAGCTATCGACCTCATCTCCAAACTTCCCAATCTTTATGGAGATACAACATGGGTGCCTGTTCAAAGCACTCTCAAACTCATAAAAACCGCAGGTATTGAAAAAGTTTTCTTCGGCAGTGACAGCCCCATTGATGGAAAAGATACCTATCTATGCAACAGAAACGGCGAACGTTCCCTGTATCAGCAGTATTTCAATGAACTCAAAACTCTTATTTCCCCTGAAAACTATGACAAGCTTATGTATGAAAATGCTGCTTCGGTATTTGATATAAAATTATAATTTTCCTTAAAAAAATCAATGCCTGCTCTCGGTTATCCCTTGAGCAGGTATTGATTTTAACTTTCTGTCTTATCAATAAAATCTCCCTAAAATTTCCAGATATAAAGGGGGTAGAAATACTGTCTGTTTTAAGGGGAAAAATTAAGTAATAGAATATATTGATATTAGTGATAAAACGTGTTAAAATATGCCTACATATA
>DBXL01000228.1:0-5365 GCA_002309275.1 Ruminococcaceae bacterium UBA1213
AAAAGCCTGTATATAATTATGAATTTATCTATAATGATGCTGGTATTCCAATACAGGTACATAGAACTGTTTCAGCATCAACTTACGGAAATGAATATGAAGATGCAGTTTGTCAGCCGATGATGGCAAACGGTACTCAAGTTTTGGATAGTAATGGAAATCCTGTGTGGAAATTTGAGGGTGATGAAAAAACGTTTAGCACAGCTTTGACAACAAGTTCAGGTCCAAGCCTGCTGAAAATAAAAACGGGTGAACATACATATACAGAAGAATACTGCGGTATTATTGGTTCAACAAATATCAATGGTGTACGAAGGCTAAATGCTGTAAGAAAAAATGGTGATAGTTGGGAAGAAGTAGTTTTTGTACGAACTTCGATTTATTGTGAAGAAAAAGATGAAGATGGGAATGTTGTGCTGGATGAAGGAGGAAATCCTGTATTTCAAGACACAGCTACTTATGTGTGGGAATATGAGCAGGATTATGTGCCTGCTGTGCAGTCGGGAAGTAATAATATTACGGTGAGTGTTCCGAGTGACAACACAATGGAAACTTATACCATAAGAATAGCAAGCAGTACGCCTGTTGAAGTCACTCTCAACGGAACACAGAGAGTTCAAGGACAAGATGATGTACATCTTTTATTTATGGACAGGGGAAACGACCAGCCCGATACCATGCAGGTGTCAAGTGAAACAGTTGAGCTTGACAGCCAGAACAATTCGGCAGAATTTACTGTACAGTATCCGGAAGAAAAATTCAGTTCCTTCAATAAGATATGGCAGTCGGACGGCGAAACACTCCACGATAATGCTGTAAATATAGGTGTAGTGTACAAAGATGAAAACGGAAATGAAGTTAAGCTTATACAGGCAGATACTCCTCATGCCATTGGCGATCCTTTGAAAAATGCAGACGAGAACGCTACATTTTACAGGGAAAGTGCACTTAACGTAACATGGACATACTATCTCTACACGCATTACAATTACAATTCCGACGGAACAGAGAGAAATTTTGAAATTTATGAATCGGAGATACCCGACGGATATATACAGCAGAGAGATAACAGAGGCAACCTTGTGAATATCAAGCTGAGTCCCTTTGAGGCTACAATCACATGGCATGATGCGGAGAATAAATACGGTTCAAGACCTGATCCCGAAAAGCTTGCCGAAAATATTGAAAATCTTGTATATAAGAGGTCGGCAGGTGCAAATGAACAGAAACTTGATGATGTTATAGTCCTCTGCAAGCAGGCTTATCAGCCCAAAAAGACAAAAATACCGTATGCCGGGTATGAGCCGATAGCGACAAGTGTACATCTTACCCCCGAAGAAATAAGTGCTTATAATAATGACAGCGAAACCGGTGTAAATGCGAAAAATGTAAGTGTTACGGCACTCAACGCTGATATAACCGCTTACAATGCAGATGTGATTACTGAAAGTGCAGCTGACGACCACCCCGACATACTAACAAGTAATTTTCCTTATTCCCCTCCCAATTTGTCGAGTTTCGGCGGTGATATTTATCAGTATAACCTTGCTGTTGATGAATATAATGAGCGTGTAAGAATTTATAATGAGGGAGATGAAATCACCAATACAGAGGGTGTGACACAGTTCAATCAAGAGGTTGATAATTACAATGACGGGGTTAACGCAAACAATCAAGCGATTGAAAACAGACTGAATGATGTGAATGATTTGAGAAATGTGGAGAATGTAGTCGTTATTACTCCCGATATTGAAAATAACTGGACTATATCCATGCCCCATTCGATGGCGGTTGACAGCAACGATAAAAAATATTCCTACTATATAAAGGATACCGACGGCACTCACAGCCTTTCAGATAATCTTATACCCGAATCTGCTGACGTAAACGGTATTGACCATACAAGCGACAGCTATGCCCTGAGCATTTCAAATAACGGCAACAGTGCCTCTTTTACAGATGCGATTTATGATAAGGCAGATGTAAAGGCTACTCTCACGGGTGAAACGGAATTTTCTGTATATAAATACTGGGGCGATAACAATGACGGTGACCGCCCTGAATGTGAATTTGAAATTTATCACTATTCAGACGTTGACGGAAAAAGCTATACAATCGCCACAGCTATGCCGAAAGCGGATTTCAAACGCCCCATCATCAATTCCACAGACATCGGAAGCAGGGATGACAGTATAGTTAAGTATGTGTTCAAAAAAGGTGAGAATTCTTCCGTAACTGTAACAAACGTACAGGACGGTTATGCAAAACATACAAGTGATGTATATCTTTCCAGCATTCCGAAGTTTGACGCAACGGGACGTATGTATATATATTATGTAAAGGAATCCACGCTGAAAGACGCTGAAAAACATTCATACAGCGTTTCGAGGGATACAAGCTATGAGGACAGCCCTTATAAAGCCAATGAGAGACTTCCCGGCAACTATGCCCTCAACGGCGATACTCTCAGAAACGTTCTTTCGGGCAATACAGGAAATACCGTTACAAAAACATGGAAAGCTGAAGCCCGTCAGGACAGAAGCGACAGGGCATCTTTCATTATAGACCAGTATTCCTATGTGCGTGAGGGAAACAGCCAGAACTATAAAATGGAGGACTATACAGATACGTCAACTATTGTAAGTACGGACGGACATGAAAAAATGTATCTTCTGTATGAAATGGTAAAGGTTGATGGCACTTGGAAATATAAAGTAAAAGTTAATTATAAAGATGCAGATGATAATGATTATTCGGGCTATAACTATTATGCCCTCGACGAGATAACAGTTGATGAACAGACACAGAATATCCGTGTAAGTTCCTATACATACACCGACAAAGACGGCATTTCCCATACAGTGACGGGCAGTTTTTACGGTGAATTTGCCCACAGATATGTAGATGACATATATCTTAAAGGTAACAACGGAGAGATTATTCTTGATGGCAATAACAAGCCCGAATTGTCATGCAGGGAAGAAGAACTTGTAAGAGATTTGAAAACAGAAAACGGTCATACGACTTTTACCAATACTCAGGTAAGAGTTCTGAAAAAGACCGAAACAGACAATACACAATACTATCTTTACAAACACGGAACGGGTGAAAATGCAGATAAAATTGTTCTTAACTATGGCGGAAGTCTGATATATCAATCATGGAACGAAATATATAATATAGATCCTTCCAACAATACAGCCAAAACAACAATTATTTTGGAAGTAGATGATGATGATGTTAATGATCCCATTCTTGCACAGGCAAAATCAGAGGAACTTGCACATTTCAGAACGGAGCATAGTATTGACTGGACAAGTGATGAAAATAATTCAAACGATATTGAACAGATGAAAACTTTAAATAACAGAGCAATATCTTCATTGAATTCATCATTACGCAGTCTGACCAATCAGAAAAGTACAGCACAGCAGGAACTTGCGGTACTTCAGCAGGCATATGACCGTTTAAACGAAGAATTACAGGATTTACAGCGACAGAAAACAGCATTGGAAGCAACTAATCCTCGCCCTGAAGATTATCAGCAACGATTGGAGAGTTTGAACAATCAGATAAACGATAAACAAAATGAACTTTCAGCAAAAGGAACTGAAAGAGATAATAAACAGGCAGCATTAGATGGAATTAACGCCAATATAAGTGCGGTAGAACATAAACTGACTGTTCGCAGGACATACAGAAATAAACTGATAGAAGTTTCGGAAAAGACGATTGAGGACTATGCCGATGCGGGAGTACATCTTAACAACCATGATGAGTCTATAACGGTTGCAAAGAAAGATAAGACTTTTGAAATTGAGGTAAAGCTTGTTTACGATACAGTGAACAATATATATGTTCTTGACGGAAACAACAATATAAGAGTTGACGGAAATGGTATTCCGATAGTTCAGGCACAGTATCAGTATCAGCAGGGAACAGGAAATGTTGTATGGCTTGACAATCAGCAGGAAAGTATCGCAGTGACGTTTGTTGACGGAGCGACCTCGACCAATCAAACAAAACAAAAATATCTGAGTTTATCTCCGACATCTACATATTTTACCATGCCGAAATCGGAGAGTGCCACAGCACATCACGGCGAAAAGGTGCTTGACGGTTTCAGTCAGGACGTTAAAACCAAGACTGAAAATATAGGTATGTCCCGATATGACCATGAGGGCTATGAGTATTTCTATAAAGTGTATGAGGACCAGATTAAAACAAAAGATGATGCAGGATACTCGAATGTTGAAACAATCACAGATGAAACAGGTACATATCGTATTATCACGACTGATAAAGGCTACAAATATGAAAGCCGTGAGGTCATCGACAACGGCAACTCTATTGTTACAAATACTTTGATAGGTTCTACATATCCCTCTACAACAAAGAATTTCAGCGGATATTTTCTGCCTAAAAGTTATACTGCAACAAAGCTTGACGGTACAACTGTCAACAACTCCGGAAATATAAATCCTGATGAGGTATCAACCTATACGCTTAACATATCTAATGCACGAGAGTATGCTGTAGAGTACATTGTTTACAGAGAGGGTGTCAATCTCGGTACGGCATATATGTACTTTAGAGTAACGGATAACGGAAGCAAGTTCAGGATAAAAGAGGAACATGAAAATGATACGAATGGTGTCACAAATGTGCCTGTTGAAGCAATCGTTTTTGCCGACTATCCGCAGTATGAAAGGGATCCCGAAACAGGAAAAATACTGAGAAATGAAGACGGTACTATTGTATATCAGTATGAGAAAAATCCTGATGGTACTAATAAACTTGATGAGCATGGCAATCCGATAATAGTAGTAAAGCATGAGCCTGTTATTGACTGGGACTGCACGATTGAGGCGATATATAAGACTCAGGAAGATTTGCTTTCACATAGCGGTCACACTTGGACTGTCAATACAAGCTGGGATAATTTTTTTGTCAATCAGAACGGCACTTATGCAAGTGAAATATCGGCATTGCTCAATGAGCAGATAAACGGTGCGGAAGGTCGTCAGAATACCGCAATCGCATTTCCGAGATATAACGAAAACGGTGCATTGTATATATATGATATTCGTGAGATAGGAATGTATCCTATCACATCATGGAATGATGAAGACGGTACACCGGTCATATCAACAACGGAAGCAGGCTTTGGCAGTGACAATGAAAGATTGTTGGTGACAGATTATGAAGTAGGTGACGGCAGCGGTGCAAATTATGCCTATTCTACTTTCAACGACAAAATTGACAACGTAACAAGCGGTGAATATGATTATCAGACATTCAGAGTTTACAAAGAATACCGTGACGAAAATCAGGAACTTTACCGCCATGATGTCAAGGCTTCATT
>DBXL01000228.1:5407-6571 GCA_002309275.1 Ruminococcaceae bacterium UBA1213
CGATAACCAGAGTGACAATTCTCAGACAGCTTTGTCGGAGGAATTCATCATTTCAAGGAAAGAGCGTTCTTTCTACTACAAGTTTACGAAGTATCCCTATGACGAGTTCGGAACACGAATTGATGACAGCTACACGGGTACAGGCGGAGTGAAACTTTATAAAGGCTCTCTCATACCCGGCAGCACTCAACAGCCCGATGAAGAGGGACTTGGATTTTACGATCCCACATCAGGTCAGCTCAGTGAACTCACCATAGATGTGTACAGAAGATGGCTGCATAAGGATATTAAAAAAGTTGCCTACGATACAGCGGAAGTTCAGAACGAACTTGGAACAGCCTATGATTCCGCTAAGACTTACTATTATAACAAGGATTATACAGACCATCCGGATAATACTGAGCCGAAATTTACAGATGACCAGCATAAAGCGGCAAGAGAGGACAGACCGTATTATAAATGCACTGACGAAAAAGGCAATTTCAGAGTGATTGAAAGGTCTATCATAGACAGTAACGGCACAGAACAGCAGGTTCAGCATGAAAGCCGTCTGCTTGCCAACAGTCTGCTTTTATATCTCAAAGACCACAAAGCAGTTATCACTGATTATGTCGGTCAGTATGGAAATAGTATTTCTTCTTCTTATCCGGCAGCGAGTTTGCAGGCTTATGAAGATGAATTGAAGCGTTTGCAGGAAATGCCTGAAAATGAAAGATCGTCAGATTATGATACTCAGGTTGCAAATGCAAAAAGGGCTATTGCCTACTGTAAAGCAAGCAAGCTGATAGACAGCTTTGCAATTACATACGACAGTTCATCAGGAAAATACGTAACTTCAAGTGATGAGCTTGAAAAATGTGTCAATGAATTCCTCAATACCCATGATGATAATAGTATCATCAATTGGATAAAGAACCATGTTGCGACAGATGATGACAACGGAAGATTGACAAACACTTATGCCGACCTTACATGGCTTTTGGAACATATAGCTACTGACTATTTTCATACCTTTTCTGATGAACAGGCTTTTGCTGCGTACTATAATCAGAAAACCGGTAATCAATTTACATATGTTTGGTCATCTGAACAATTTGAGGGAATTATACCCATTTATAAAGATTATCTTTTGGACAAATTCTGCGAAGCACACCCCGAACATCA
>DBXL01000002.1:0-729 GCA_002309275.1 Ruminococcaceae bacterium UBA1213
TAAAGCGTGACAGAAATGGCATTCCCAATAACAAAGATGCCGTCAACAGCATTATGAAAGGCATCAGTATCAGCGACAGTGAACCTATTTCCAATGACTCCTTCACGGTATGCAAAAAAATCGATCTGAAAAAAGACGGCTCTTTCAATACCATCAATTTAGTCAGAGAATGTATCAAACCATATACGGAAGTCGTTTTTCATCTGAAAGTCGATAAGCGTTATTTTAAACCTGTCGGAATACAATCGGATTTTGAACCGCTTTTCAGGGAAATCATCAGGGCATTTGACGAGGATTACAGAAATTTCTATCTGACAAAATTCAGAAATCTTGACTTCAACGAAAAGCAGCTTAAAAATGATTTTCTCGTACTTGGCGGCGGAAGCGGTTATTTCGGCAAAAATGTGATATATACCCGTTTCGGCTTTGAAAAAGGTCTGAAAAAAGTGTCGGATTACATGAAAACAAAAACTCAGTTTATTAACGGAAAAAAAGTCTTTACCAATTCCGATGACTACGGCTTGAGAATATCACCGCATATTCTGAAAATCACCCAATATCAGGGAGAAATGTATCACATGGGAATTTGTGATGTTGACTTGGAAAGGGAAACTATATGATAAGTCATTTTTCGGTAATAATGAGAACCCAAGACGAGATGAAAGAAAAACTTAACGGCTATCAGATGTACGGCTGTCTGATGAGTATGCTGAAAGAGGAAACGGCAGA
>DBXL01000002.1:742-2323 GCA_002309275.1 Ruminococcaceae bacterium UBA1213
AACCAGCCGCTCGCCTATATCTCAGCATATCATTTATGATAAAAACAGCTTTCAATGGGAAATAAATCTGTTTGATGAGATTCTTTCGTATGAGATAGGCGAAGTGCTTTCCGACACAAAGGAATTCCATGCACAAAAAGCAGGCATTGACCTTTACATAGACAGCGTTAAGCATGAGGAATTAAAAGATTTTTCCGATATACGCAAACAGAGTATACAGCTCATGAAATCCGGAAATACAGAGATATATTTCCGGACGACAACCGCTTTGAAAAAAGACGGTGAATTTCTGTTGTTTCCCGACATGGAACTGATACTCAAAAACTGGTGGAACACTTGGAACAGTATATTTCCAAATAATCCGTTTGATGATGAAGATGCCCTTCGGCTGATACTGAAAAATACCTATATACAGTCGTATCGCCTGAGCAGCAGCATACACCGCATGAAAGGGAATAATATCAAAGGTTTCTACGGAAATATGACGATAGGAAACCGACTTTCCGAGCCGATGAGAGAACTTCTCAATGCTCTGCTTGTGATGTCGGAATACAGTGGAACGGGCGTGAAAACGGCACTCGGCATGGGCAAGACAACGATTATAAAATAATTTGACAAATTTTTTCAAAATAAGTAAAGACAGCCATGCTCCATAGGGGACAATGAAAACAGATGATATTATTCGTATTTATGCGGAAATATCGTCTGTTTTATTTTTTTTTGCAAAAAAATTCTTTGACAAACTGTAAAAAAAGCGTTTTTCCTTCCGTGTTATTGGTATAAGACAATCAAACGGAGGTAAATATGCAACAGAAATTCAACTCTATGGCAATGGCACTTTTCCTTGAAATGCGGAATTTGAAAAAAATATCGGCTGAACTGTAAAAAAAGCAAATACAAATCCGTTTAATAAGTGTAAGACAAAACGGAAAGTCAAAGCAAAAAAATCTTTTTGAAAAAACTTCTGATGAAGTGTAAAAAAATCAAATGGAAATCCGTTTAATGAGTATAAGACAAAAATCAAATCCGACAAAAAAATTTTTTCAGGAAAATGTCGGTTAAAGTGTAAAAAAACAGGCTTGAAAATCGTTTAATAAGTGAAAATGCAGGAGGTGAAGGCAATGTTAGCAAAATTCAAACTCGGATTACCTCATTTTATCGGGGCAGACGCAATTCTGTAGTAGTGTGACATTGAAAGGCAGGGTGATGAAAATGTTTGGAAGTTTGGGATATGACATGGGGAGCATGACAGCAACAGGTGACTTTTGGACATTGGAAAATATGATGTGGAACATGAACAGCTTGACAAGTGCAGGGAGGTGACAAATATGTATAGAGAAATCGGTGAGGCTGTCGGAACAATATTGGATATTATCTTGACGAAGTGATTGTGAGGAGTTTACATAATGGTTTCATTGATAGTTAATCTGGCATTTCAGGCATTTAAGTACGGATTTAAAAAGGGATTGGAAAGGCGACAGCGTTCTTAAATGCCTTCTAAAAATAATATCGCATGAAGTGTAAAAAAAGTCGTTTGAAAATCGTATAGCAAGTGTAAGTAATACAACAAATTTAAGGAGG
>DBXL01000002.1:2352-6937 GCA_002309275.1 Ruminococcaceae bacterium UBA1213
TTATGTTAGGTTTGCTGGCAGGCGGTCTGGTGACTTCGGCAAAGGTAATCAGTGCGGTTAAGGTTGGCGGTATGGTGCTGAATGGAGTGTGTCTGGCGAAGAAACTCAAGGATTGGGCGGAGGAATAGTGGACTGACGGACAGGGAATGTGAGGTGACAGTATGGTAATAACGGTTATAATTAAATGGCTTCTGGGAGTGTAACGGATTTTGACGGTTGGAAAGAGAGGTGAGAATATGGCAGGTTTTATCGAAAATTCTCCTTGGTTGGATGGTGATAGAGGTTTTTGGGATTGGATTCGTTGGTAAGCGGTGTTTGAGATGTAACGGGAGGTGATGGCATGATAGCAGTTTATAACGTACTGAAATGGCTTTTGGAGGACTAATGGACAGTGACGGTTTGAAAGTGAGGTGATAGTATGGATTGGCTGAGAGCACTCGAAATTCTGATAAGGGCGTAAGCAGGTTGAACAGGTTTTCTGACAGGAGCGGTGATAACTTCGGTTGCACCGTTCCATTTTTTCGGGCAAAATTTACGGTTGATAATTGGTACTATGAATCCGATGATATGCTCCGTATTTGTGGGAAAATATCGTCTGTTTTATTTTTAAGTGTAAAAAAAGAAAGGGCATATCCGTATCGTAAGTGTAAGACCGAAAGAAACATTGACAGCCAAAAAATATTGTGATAATATGTTAATGTGTAACAAAAAAATATGTTTTTGTTGAAAAAAGAAAGGATATGCTATGAACAGAAAAATCATTCTTACCGTTTTGAGTACATTTCAGAACAAAGGCGAAGTGGAATATGACTGCATGACAGGCAAGCCCGTTACAGCAGAATGGACGAATGAAGCAGGTCTGAAATATCTTTTGAGAGATAACGCCGAATATACGGATATTATTTTTTTCTGCTCAAAGGAAACAGACAATGAGGAATATAAAAAACGTGTACACGAGATTATCGAAAGCGAGTACAAAGGAAACCTGACACCGCATTTTATTTCGTATTCCGTCAAAGAGGATATCAACAGCGTTATCAGTCATCTTACAAATGATTTTGAATTCAAGCCTAGCGACACGGTGTATATTGACACAACAGGGGGATTCCGTACAGTTGTCTATGCTGTCACATACCTTTTGCGTTATTTTGAATATATGGGTGTCAAAGTGGAATCGGCAATATATTCTTCTTATGACCGTGACGCAAAAAGGGGAGAAATCAGCGAAATTAAAGATACGTTCCGTATGTTTACGCTCATCAACGGGGCTCATGAATTTACTTCAACGGGAAATCCGCATACCCTTACAGAATACTTTTCAAATACCAAAAGTAAGATAATACGTGAACTTCTTGATTCAATGAAACAGTTTTATGATAATATCAGCCTTTGCCGAATCGGTGAGGAACTGGAAAGCTCTTTGCAGACTATGGAAAATGCCATCAGGCAGGCGGAAACGGCTGAACTTGAAAACAATGAAAAAAGACTGCAGGAACTTCTTCCCGTGATACGTCGGAAACTGTTTTCCGAACAGAAAAGCAAATATCTCGGTCTTATCAAATGGTGTCTGGAAAACAATCTCTTACAGCAGGCAATCACAATTTATGTAGAAAAACTGCCCAAGGCGTATTTTACAGAGCTTCATTTTCTGACGGCAGATTTTGAAACATTAGAGAAAAAGTCAGCCAATCCCGGTACCGAAATATATTCCGATTATTTTATTACGTCATTTTCTGATGACCTCAGGCAAAAAATTCATGCTGTTTTCGATGGCAAAGGCGATTATATACGGGCAACCCAGATACAAAGAAAATATATGTCCGTGTCAGTGGACAAGGAATATGAAACTTTATTGAAAACCGTTCTCAAATGCAGGGATATGTTTTATGATGACTGCGGAAACCGTTATTTTTATGAGCCAAGGGGCAGGGCTGAACAGGAAATGCTGAAAAATACGTTCAAAGAATTTGCACTTGTGCCAAAGAGCACTGACGGATTGTTGAACAGTATCGAAAGATTTATCGGGCTTGTATATCCCAAAAACGAAAAATCGGTAAAAGCAGAAAAGGATTTGAAAAAACTGAAAGGCATTGAAGAAGGTATCGTTGACGAAAATGTGACGGTTCATATCGGCAGAGATGTGCTTTTTAAACTCAGGCTGGATTATCTGTATATGAAATATGTCCGCAATCAGGTCAATCATGCCAGCGAGAAAGAATCTTATCATGCCGAGTACAGAGAAAGCTTTTCAAAAATAAACCCTGAATTGTACGTTTTCCCGAAAGGAAACAGTTTTTCTGCCGAGCAAATCAGAAAATTTATCAGACAGTCAGTTGAATTCATTGAAAAAATATAATTATGGAGGATTGATATTTATGAAGAAATTTTTCACATCGGTATCTTATCAAAAGGACGGCACCGAACAGCCGATTTATGAACCTGTAGGAAATGCTAAACTTGTTTATGAAAAAAGACATTCTCTGCCGATACTGAATGTTATCAACAACTGTACCGAAACAGGAGAAAAAATTGAAGTGATTTTTATCATGGGAAATAGTGAAGATGCAAGGAACAATCTTGAAAAGTATCTTCTGCCCCAGCTTGACGAGCTTGTGAAAGAACGTTCTCTTGAATGCAGTGTAAAATATGTACTTTATTCCGATGCTTATGACATTACATCTATGCTTGCGCTCTATGGAGAACTTATCAGACTTTATGAGGATAACGATGAAATCTATTCATGTCTGACATACGGAACAAAGCCCATCCCGCTTGTGCAGATGATGTCTATGAGATATGCCTATCATGCGAAGAAAAATGTATTCATAGGAATGATCGTTTACGGCAGATTTGACCATACAACCAAAAAAGCATATATCTATGACATAACATCTATGTTTTATATGGACGAGCTTTCCGAAAGATTCTGCAGAATGGGTATTGAAAATCCCGAAGAAAAAATCGCAGGAATGATTGCAGCAACGGAGGGGGAGGACAATGAATAAAAATATAGGAAAGATAAAAGAACAACTTGATGAACTCGGCAGGGAATACATGAACGCATCGGCAGCCAAAAAACAGGATATTCTTGTCAGAACAGCCGATGTCATATCTCCTCTTTGCGGAAACGAAACGAAGTACCGTAAAGATAAATCTTTTACGATAGGAGAAATGTATGATTCAATGGTAGACCTGATATTTGCCCAGGGAGAATCCGTTTTTGAAAAATATTCCAAAACAGAAAAAACGGATAAACGATTTTCAGGCTATCTGTTGATTTCCGCAGAAAATAGGCTGACGGACAAATACAGAAAAGAGCATCCTGTAACAAAGCCGAAAATGTCTGAAGATGATAAAGAAGAAAGAATGCAGTTTCTTCCGCTCGAGAGCGAAAATACGGACGGAGAAACCATATATTTTCCTGATATTTTGAATAATGGTGAGGATATGGTGATAAAAGAGTACGAGCAACAGGAAATGGCACTGTATTGTCTGATAGAATTTATCGCACTGCTTTCTCATCAGGGAATCATGCTTTCGGGAAGAAAAGACAATGAATCATCAAGAGAGTTCATGAGATTGCTCTGCACTGAAAGATTTACCAATGTCTGCAAACATATCACCGACAATAAACTGCACGATGAACTGAAAAAAAGCGAAATGACTCTTATCCGTTCAATCAATATTGACTTTGCCGACCATATTCAAATGCAGCCATGCAGAAGTATAGAAGAATTTGAAAAAATACCCTATAAATTAAGAAAATATTTTGGTATTGCCCAAAGCAGTGAAAAAGAACTGGAAGTTCCGTTTGATGCAAAAGTATATATTACATTTTACGAATGGATTCTTCATGAATCTATCAGCAATGCTCTGATAAGCCGTAAAAGAAAGGAATTTGAAGCATTGCTCAACAGCTTTTTGAGTGGGTTTATCGTAAGTGTATAATATTTTTTGTCTACCAATCCTCAAAGTAAAAAGTGTATGACAGAAATCAGAGTATATTTCAGGAAAGAAACTTTGATTCCATATATGAAATTGAACGGAGGTAATCAAAAACGATGTTGATGACGGATTTTTTGCACAAGGTGGATCAACTGGCTGTTTCCATGAATAAAGAGCAGCTTGTCGGATTTATCCATAACGAAGCACGCATACTGAATGAAAATGACCGCAGGGAATTTTTGACAAGGCTGAGTGAGTTTGCGGACTCTGCTAAAAAGCCAAAAGATAATGAATCCGAACAGGCATTTGATTTATCCTCGTTATATAAAAAACTCGACCTTATCAAAATTGGTGAGGCAGTTCTGACAAGTGAGTGCAATGAAGAATATGATGACTGGTACAACGATGAAGAAGAGCCGTATATCTACCATGATACAGAACATATTGCGGATACCGTATTGTCAGCGTGCCAGATGATTCATGCCCTGACAGACTGGGAAAAATATGATGATGCCGTACAGCTTGCGGAAACACTGCTTGAATTGAACATTGAGGTTGAAAGTGAATATGAAGATGAGGAAACTTTTTATTTAGGTGACTTGTTTGACCATGAACTGATATCTGCCGATTATGAAAAAAT
>DBXL01000002.1:6969-9492 GCA_002309275.1 Ruminococcaceae bacterium UBA1213
GCCGCTTATATGGCTTTGCCGTTGCCAAAGCGTGCGGAAACGATATATTGTTTTATAGAATCGTCTGAATGCAGGGGTATCAACCTCGAAAAACTCATGCAGCACAGTGACCGTGAACTTCCGCATATACCGGAATTTCTTGACTGCTGGACAGAATTTCTTTGTAATCAGTCGGGAAGTCTGACAGAAAGGCTGTTAAGAGAATCCGTTGCCATGACAGAGGATAATGAAAAGTTAGTGCATTATGCCGAAAAATATGGTGCCGTTCACCCGTGTATATATGATGTCATTCTGGAGAAAAATCCGTTTGCCGATACAAAAGAAGCTGTACAGGTTGGCATGAGGGCATTGGAAATCATTCCGGCTCATTATACGATTAGAAGTAATATTGCCCTTATGACTGCAAAATATGCCCTGACTTCAAACGATACCGAAAAAGCAGAACATTGCTGGCTTGAAGCATTCCGTTCCTATCCGACAGAAACAAATCTTCTCAGACTCATGACGATGTACGGCAATTTTTCGGAGATTGAACAGGAAGTCAGAGCAATGATATCTGCACACGGTACCAACAAGCAAAAATCTGCCTATGTGCCTGAAAAAGCAAATGAACTCAGTTCATATAATCTCAGTAATGAGGATACATACAGGCTTTTATTTCTTCTTGGAGATTATATGGATATATTCACAAAAGCTATGAAACCGCAGAAAACTCTCGGCTGGTCATACACATTTCTGAAATGCGGCATACCCCTGTTTTTCCTGCTGATGTACAATAATACACGCCTTAACGGTGCCATGCTGAAAATGTGCACAACTGCTTCGGAATATATGTCATTTCGTGCAGAGGATTACTGCCGTGGGACACAGCAATCCGAAAACAACGATACTTTATTATTTTGGGACTTGTTCCGACAGACAAGATGTTCCGAAAAGCTGCCTGATGAGGAACAGCAGAAAATTATGGAAAGGCTGACCGCTCTGACCGAACTCCGCACAAATCTCATTGTTTCGGAACAGAAAAGGGGATATTATAATGAATGTGCCTCATACATAGCGGCTTTGGGAGAGGTACTGGAATCTCACGGTCAAAACGGCAGTAAACAGGCACTTCTGTCCGCATACAAAAGCAAATATCCACGCCACAGTGCTTTTATACGGGAATTGAAGAATTACGGATTAAAATAACAAATTTCTCTCCCATAGAGTATATTGGAACATAGCAAAGCGGCAAGTCTGAACAAACAGATTTGCCGCTATTTTTCATGCCTGAATCAAAATGATACTATCGTTTTTTTCTGCAAAATCATGAAATCTTTCCGTATAGCCGTTGATACTGAAAAATACATATTTTTCATTTCTGCCATTCCTGTTCCATGTAACCATGTCTTTTTTTTGGAGCAGTTTGTGATATATGTCAATATCCATAGGAGAATTTGTATATTTACATTCACCGAAAATGATATTTTTGCTTTCTTCCTCGACAGCGACAATGTCAATTTCAGTATCCTTTCTGTCCCACCATCTGCCGATTTTATCGGGGAAAAATCCCAATATACTCTCTGCCGCCATTTTTCTCATATACACATTACGGCATATTTCTTCATACACAAATGCCGCATGATTACTGATAAAGCTGTTTTTCAGTTTGTTCATGACTACATCTGTATAGCCCGATTCCAGATAGGAACGATTCGGATAAACAAATTTAAACCAAAAGTTAATAAAATTGTCTTTTATTTTATATAATCCCATTTTGCTTTTTTCGGGATTGCTTTCCGTAACAGGCACTTCACGCTCAATAATATCAAGTTCGATAAGCGTATTGAGATATTTCGGCAGATTGGTATTTTTTATTTCCAGAGCAGAGGCAATTTCTCCTTGTTTACATCTTCCCGACGCTATCGTCTTTATGATGGAAAAATAACTGCCGATGTCCCTGACTTCCTTTGAAAGCAGAAACAGAGGTTCTTCATAAAGATAACTCTGACCTGAAAGAACATTTTTTTCAATATCGGTGAAAATATCGCCATCATCGGAGAATGTTTCGATATATTTGGGAATCCCTCCCGTAACGGCATATCTTTCTATCCGTCCTTTTTCCGTAAGTGACGGAAAAAAATCTTTGTAAAACTCAAAACTGATTTGTTTGAGTTTTATCTGCCCTGTTCTTCTGCCATATAAAGGGCTGCTGTATGATAAAGTTTGGTCGTACATCATGTTGATGAGAGAACCGCAGAGAATCAGCATGATATTGCTGTCCTGCAATTTGTTGTCCCAAATCGCCTGCAATTTTGAAATAAAAGCAGGACTTGATTTTCCGATATACTGAAATTCATCTATGATGATAATTTGCTTTTGCGTTTTGCTGTTTTCTGCTATCAAATCAAAAACAGGCTCCCAGTCATTGATTTTTGCAGATGCCAATATGGAATTATTATAGTGACTTGCGACAATGCCGGCAAAGGCATTTCTGTTTTCACTTTCGGATTCTTCGGTTGCAAGAAAGTATAAAGACGGCTT
>DBXL01000121.1:0-161 GCA_002309275.1 Ruminococcaceae bacterium UBA1213
TTCACTGTAAACGGCTCTGCAACAGGCGGAAGCGGACAGTATTTATATCAGTACCTTTACAGGATTTCAGCCACTAATTGGTCAGTCTATGAAGATTACTCAAAGAATGCAGAAATAGATTTCGTTCCCGAAACATCTGCCACTTATGAAATAATGGTGCG
>DBXL01000121.1:198-13546 GCA_002309275.1 Ruminococcaceae bacterium UBA1213
TTTTCACAGTGGAAGTGGAGAATACATTTAAAAACACTTCTACAATCAGTGCAAAAAGTGTTATACTCGGTGAAGAAGTTGTAATGTATGGTTCAGCGGTGGGCGGTATCGGTAACTATACCTATGCTTATTACTATAAACAGGCAGATGCGGATAAATGGGGCGGATATGGTTTCAGTTCTGCAAAGAGCAAGTCTTTCAAGCCTATCAAAGAAACTACTTATAATATCTGTATCAAAGTCAAGGACAGCTCAGGCACTATTGATGTAAAATACCTTGATGTTGATGTCAAGAATAATATAGTAAATACTTCGAGGATTGAAAAATATAATTTCTCATGTGGAGAGCCCATCAATATGTATGGCTCTGCAACAGGCGGAAGCGGTATTTACAGCTATGCATTCACCTATAAGCAGAAAGATGAGGACAGCTTCAGACTTATCAGAAATTACAGTTCTGACAGCGAGGAATCTTTCAGCATAAAAGATGAAGGGGAATATATTTTCAGAATAACTGCACAGGACTCCAACGGCGTATTTGCAGATGAAAAGTTGTTTGAAGTAAAAGTGGAGAATACATTGGTAAATGATTCTTATGTAGAGTCGGAGGCTATCGCAAAGGGAGAAGAACTTATTATGCACGGTTCGGCACACGGCGGAAGCGGTGAATACACATATAAATTCTTCTATAAGAAGCCGGAAGATGAAAAATATAATTCCAAGCAGTCGCTCGAAGATGATGAAACAACAGCTGTTATCAAGCCGAATACAGAGAGTATATATTATATTCTTGTGAGGGTAACGGACTCCTATGGAAAGACTGTTGACAAATATCTGGAAGTAAAGGTCGGCACTCCTATCACAAGCACTTCAAGCGTCAACAGCTATAGTGTAAAAATAGGCAATACGCTTAAAATAGACTGTCAGGGAAAAGGCGGCACCGGTGAATATGAGTATAAGTTCCTTTATGGAAAGGTCGATAAAAGCGGTGACATTGCACTGAAAGACATGACTGTAATAAGCGATTTCTCATCAAAAAATACTGCAAGCGTACAGCTTGATGAGTTCGGTGAATATAAGGTTGTTTCCATAGTCAGGGATAGCAACGGTTCACAGGATGTGAAATATCATATAGTAAAAGTAAGTGAGCTTTCCAATGCTTCCAAGATAAGCAAAACTCTCATTGAAAGAGGGGCAAGTATCAGTATATACGGACGTTCTGCAGGCGGAAAAGGTACTGTGAAGTATGCTTATCAGTATAAGCTTGTAACGGATACAAGCTGGAAAACTCTCAAAAGCTATTCTACAAAGACAAGCTATGTATTCACTCCCACAGAACTCGGCACATATGAGATACGCATACTTGCCAAAGATGAGCTTGGAACGATTGTTCCCAAAATCGTTAATCTTACCGTCAAGAAACCCAAATCTGAAGAAATCACAGATGCCGTTCTGCCGAGCATACTGAATGACCGTATGAATGACTTTGAAAAAGTCATTGCCATACATGACTGGATAGTCAGCAATGTAGAGTATGATATGGAACACTATTATAATGAAGTACCGCCTGAGTGGGACAGCACTGCGGAAGGTGCCTATGACCATAGAAAAGCACTTTGCGGAGGATATTCCAAGCTGTTCAGACTTCTTGCCAATACAGCGGGATTTGAAGTAAAGATAGTGATAGGTGAGGCTTACGGCGTAGGCGGAACTAAAGAGTCACATGAATGGAACAGAATAAAAATAGGTGATAACTGGTATAATGTTGATGTCACAATGGACGATCCCATTTCCTCGAATACAAAAATTAATAATCTTAGATATAATTATCTTCTTGTACCGGACAGTGCCATCAGTGCAAGCCACTTCATCAGCAATACTTCAGAGGACTGCACAGCACCTCAACCTATGGATAAAATAGAACCTGCCATTGTCGCCCATGTAAGCAGGGATACCGGCAGACAAACCTATCTCTGCAAGACAAACAGCGATATTGATTCCGCTTTTAAAAATGCGTCTTCAGGTAACCTCAAGCAATTCCAGATATTGTACAAATCTTCAGAAACATCTGCAAGTAAAATTTCAACGTATATAAAGAGTCATACAAATGCCAACGTCAGCATTGCTCCTTCACTCTGCACCTATGCAGAGGGCTATTGGAATGTAAAGGTTGTATTACTCTGATAAATTCACTCGGCAGGGTATCCATTTGATACCCTGCCGTATTTTTTAGATAAAAATTTTCAAAAACCATTGTAATTTTATATTCAAATATGATAATATATTATATATATTTGAATTTCGGAGGTTTTTGTAACAATGTCAGCTAAAAAATATTATCACATTCTTGATGAACAGGCTTATTTGGGCGATGACTTGGGAGCGGTCTATTCAAAAGAAAAAACTGTTTTTAAAGTATGGTCACCGTCTGCATCAGCCGTTGAATTGAAAATATATGCGTCAGGAGATTCTCCTGTATGCACCTCGTCGCACAGTATGACAAAGCTGGAGAAAGGTGTCTGGAGTATTACCCTTGACGGTGACTGGAAAAATACTTATTATACATATCTTGTAACAGTCGGAGGCGTTGCGAGGGAAACGGCGGATATATATGCAAAAGCGGCAGGCGTGAACGGCAATAAAAGTATGGTTGTTGACCTTGAAAGCACCAATCCGTCAGGCTGGAAAAATGATAAGCATATATTCTGCAATGCCCCCACAGATGCTATTGTCTGGGAAATTCATGTAAGGGATTTTTCTATCAGCAAGGTGTCGGGTGTTTCAAAGAAGAATAAAGGAAAGTTTCTTGCTTTTACAGAAAGCGGCACTACTCTTGATAATAAAGGAAAAGTTGCAACGTGCCTTGACTATCTGAAAAAATTCGGTGTCACTCATGTTCAGATACTTCCCATGTATGATTATGCAACAGTCAATGAAGCAAATGAAAACACCAATGAATTCAACTGGGGATATGATCCGAAAAATTATAACGTTCCCGAAGGTTCATACTCTACCAATGCATTTGACGGAAATGTCCGTATCAAAGAACTCAAACAAATGATAATGGCTCTGCATAATGCGGGCATAGGCGTTATCATGGACGTTGTATATAATCATATGTATGCTGCCAAAGGAAGCTGGTTTGATAATACTGTTCCGGATTACTATTTCAGGCTTGACGAAAAAGGCAAATTAAGTGATGGCTCAGGCTGTGGAAATGAAACAGCAAGTGAACATCTTATGTACAGGAAATTCATGACGGATTCCATGCTGTACTGGATAAAGGAATATCATGTTGACGGATTCAGATTTGACCTTATGGGCGTACATGATGTCGATACCATCAACGGCATAAGAAAAGCGATTGATGAAAATATCGAAAACGGTGAAAAAATCATCATGTACGGCGAGCCTTGGACTGGCGGAAAACTTGGCACTGATATTGATACCTGTGTCAAGAAAAATATACATAAACTTAATGAACGTGTAGGGGCTTTCAACGATAGTTTCAGAGATGCGGTAAAAGGTCATGTATTCAATGCTCTCGAAAAGGGCTTTATACAAAGCGGAGAATATGTAGAACAGCTCAAAGACGGCATCACAGCCAACTGCCTTTCCAAAAAAAGCACGTTCAATCAGCCTTCCCAAGCCGTCACCTACACTTCTGCACATGATAACTATACTCTTTATGACAAGCTTGTTTTATCCGTGAAAAATGATACGTCCTATGCAGAAAGAGATGAAAAGCTTGTTGCCATGAATAAATTAGCGGCAGCCCTCACCCTCACTTCTCAGGGAATTGTATTCATGCAGGCAGGCGAGGAGTTTGCACGCACAAAACTCGGTGATGAAAACAGCTATGTATCATCAGATGAAATCAATCAGATAGACTGGAATAATCTCGTGAAATATGCAGACCTTGCCCAATACTATGCAGGACTGATAAAAATAAGAAAGCATTTTGCACCTTTCAGAGAGCCGACCAAAAAATCTGCCGAACTCATTCAATTCTCTGATACAAAGTCAGGCATTGTCGCCTATACGCTTGAAAATACCGTCACACCGGAAAAGGAATGGAAAAGTGTGGCAGTTATCGCCAACGCCAATGATACCGAACAGACAGTGGAACTCATTGCCAAGAATACAAAATGGAAAGTGATTGCAGACGGCAAAAAAGCAGGTCTTGAAACTCTGGGCATAGTCAGTGGAAATTCTGTTACTGTCCCCCCTCTCTCTGCAATGATACTTGTACAAAAATAATGGAATGGGGAAAACCTCTTTCCCAAAAACTTTGAATTTTTTCTTGACAAATGCATATATCATCTCTATAATATATTAAAATATATTTTAAGAGGTGTTGCATATGAAAAAGTTTGTACCGTTTGAGAAACTCTCAAAGAAAAAGCAAAAAGAACTCAATAAAGCTAAAAGAAATGCATGGGAAATCAATCCCGTTACAAGACGTGAAAAAAATCCCAAAGCCTATGACAGAAATAAACTCCGTTCAGAAAAATTTGAAACGGAGTTTATTTTTTTTGCATAAAACTATTTTCTGACGGTCATATTTATATTATCATACATGAAAGGCGGTTACATAAATATGAAACTGGTTTTAAAAAGTTTTGTATGCAGTTTTGTCATATCGTGCCTGCTCTCTCTGACGGGATTTTTCGGTGTATGCGAAAATCTGCAAAAGGATATATTTCGCCTGCATATATTAGCCAACTCCGATTCTGAAGCAGACCAACAGCTTAAATTAAAAGTCCGTGACGGCATACTTGACTGCACATCAGAACTTTTTGAAAACTGCAGTAACCGTGAAGAAGCCATGCAGACTGCCGAAAAAAATCTTGACAGAATAAAAGAAAAGTGTCAGTCAGTCATAAGTGAAAATGGCTTTGATTATCAAGTTGACGCTTATGTGACAAATATGAATTTTGATACAAGAATATATGAAAATTTCACTCTGCCTGCCGGAAAATATGACGCTTTAAGAATCGTTATCGGAAACGGCAAAGGGCATAATTGGTGGTGTATGGTATATCCCTCCCTGTGCCTCCCCTCTGCACAAAAAAACAAGCCTGAATCCTCTCTCGACAGCTCGGAAATTGCTCTTATATCCAATTCCGAACAGTATGAAATCAAATTCAGGCTTGTGGAAATTTTTGAAAATATATGTTCTTTTTTCGACAGGTCAGAAAGCTGAAATATGCTTTAATTTTCCATTTTCCATTTTCAATTTTCATCCTGCCATACGCTGTAATTGGACTTCTGATTTTTCTTGACATCATACAGTCTTATATCAGCGTGTTTGAGTGCGATATTCATTTTTTCCTGATTATAGCTGTTTTCCGATGAAATGCCTATGGAACACGATACACGGTGATTTTCGGGTATGTCTATCTTCTCCCCCACTGCCGACTGTATCTCAGGGATAAAGTGATTGCTTTTTTCAATGGCTTTGTATATGGATTTTGCAAGCTCAATGCCGTCATCAATCTCATGCCCGGGCATGACTATCAGAAATTCATCTCCGCCGTATCGGACAATGTAACCGCTGTTTTTGGTGACACGCTCAAACAGTCTTGAAAATGCGATAAGAATTTCATCTCCCACATCATGCCCGAATGTGTCATTGCAGAATTTGAAGTTATCAAGGTCGATGTAAAGGAGAGTAAAACAGACATCTTTTCTTTTGCCTTTCTCAACAAGGGCGGTATAATCATCTATTTTTTTTGTAAAGCCCTGTCTGTTCAGGAGTCCTGTCAGCAGGTCTGTCACGGCACTCTGCTGAAGTTTTTTATTCATCTGGCTGATTTCATCTCTTGTCTTGAGCCTGTAAAGAGTGTCCATCATCTGGCGGAGGGCAAATTTGAAAATAGTCAGGTCGTTTCTGTCAAGGAAAATAATTCCGCCTGTCATGTTTTCATGCAGTTCTATTGCTGCTATCATAAAGCTTGTCAGCTCGTCACCCTGAGAGAGAGGAATGCTTGCAAACGATACGATATTATTAACGCCGTACAGTGAAAGTATGGCTGTATATTCATAGAACTCCCTGTCAAAGCGTGATACAACGACTTCTTTTTTATGCTTTGAGAAATACGCCGTAATATCTTCCAGCATTTCATCATCTATTTGCAGTTCACCGCTGTTATATCTGATAACAGGTTTTTTGTCTATCACTTCGACATATAATATACTGTCTATATTATAGTTGTTCTGCATGGTCGCCATGGAATTTTCTATAATATCATTGTATGTTGCATTTTCCTTATTGAGAAGCTCCTGCCATGCAACAAGGAAATCTATGCCTTTTGTCTTGTCCGCAAGAGCCATTTTCATTTCCGAGGACTGCACAAGTTCTTCTATCTGATACTTTGAGATTTTTTCAAGAACAAGGTCATTGTTTTTCGGAGGCATGAGAGGATGTTTATGCAGTTTTGCAAAAAGAAGTTCTTCTTTATGCTTATAGCCGTTCTTATTGCAGAACTCCATGCATTCTTCCAATATCTGCTGTGCCATTTCAGGCTTTCCGCACTGTTCATAGAGGTCAGCCTGCTCCATAGCAAACATGGTATATACAAAGAACCATAACCCCTCTGTTCTGAGCATATGATATTTGGCTTTATCAAAATATTCCTGAGCCTTTTTGGGATCATCAGCCTTTTCAAGCAGACCGCTGCAAAAATAATAGAAAAACATATCATCGTCCCAAAGGAAGAATCTGTTTTCGGCATCGGAGTGGATAACGTGATAAAGCACATAATTCATTTTATTGAGATAGAAATGTGCATTGTACTCTATACCCATTTTATAGCTGCAGTAAACGATCATTCCATACAGCTTTGACATATTACAGACTCTCATTCTCTGCTGTTTGATGGACTTGATGAGTTTGATACAATACAGCAGATAATTATAAGCTGTTTCATATTTATCGGCAAGAATGGCATTAATGGACATATTATAGAGAGTTTCGGCTACATAGTATGTATCCTTTTGTTTAAAGAAAAGTTCAAGGGCATCGTTGAAATAATTATTAGCCCTGCCGAACTGTTCACTCACTATTCTGTTGAATCCAAGACCGTTATAAATAGAGGCTTCTTCAAATATATTATTCTGTCCTTCTATGATTTCAAGGCATTTTTTATAGTAGTAGTCAACGTATGCAAAACAGCCGTAGCCTTGTGCAAGGAACACGTTTTTCATCCATGCCGAAATAATAAGTCTGTCATTTTTGAGCATTTTGGCAATGGACATGGCTTTTTTAAAGCTTTCCTGTTCTTCGCAGTTTTGGGCATCGTCAACAAAATTTTCCTTTGAGTTGCAGCAGCCGAAAAATAATATATGTGCAAGATGATTGTACATTTTGTACTCAAAAGCCTTTTCTATAAAATCATCCAGTTCATCGCCTTCAATAGTTCTGTCCCATCTGTATGAGTTGTTCCAGCCGTCCAGTTTGCATATATATTTCAGAAGTCTGGCGGAGAAAATATATCTGTCAGACTGGCTTTTCTGAGCGATTTTCATGCACTTGTCGGAATTTTTCTTGGCAAGATTCGGCTGACCTCCATACACCTCACACAGCGTCAAAAGATAGTGATACTTGAAAGTGTATATAATATTCGGGTGCTTGTTATTGACGTTTTTCAGCTTTTCACACATCATCAGTGCCGTTGTGATATTCATATCATAAAATGCGGCAGTAGCGTATAATATGTAAAATTTCGCCTTGTTTCTTGCACTGATATTGGCTTTATCCGTGACTATCTTGTTATAGACCGTTTTTAGATAATGCAAAGCCTGCTTTATTGCCAGAGTTTGTATCATGTTATTGATAAGAACAAGATAATTCTGAAAATTGGATATAAACGGCTCAAAGCTTTCATTGATATTGGCAGCAGTCTGAGCGTCCTGCATATTCCAGTCAAGCATGTAATTCATTTCTTCTATATTGCGTACCAGCGTTTTCCATGTTTCAGCCATGTAGGGCGGTACGGTATATGCCTCGTTATAGTTGGCAAGAAAGGATATATTTTCATAGGGCTTTCTTATGAACTCTATCAGAAAATTAAGAGTAGAATTTTCCGCAAGGTGCAGCCTGTTCAGTACAAGCAAAAGCGTATGTTTTTTGGATATATATGCAAACAGCTTGGCAAGAGATGACGCAAACTGCTTTTTCTCATACTCTACCTCCACTGCAATAATATCTTCTGTTCTTTCACATTCCCCTGTCATGATATAACTGGCGATAGCCGAGCGACTCTGATAATAAACATCCGCTTTTTCAAGAAACTCATCTACGGGCATTTTTACATAAAACTTGAAATAAAGCTGCTTAATCCAGCCGAGAAAAGGTTCATATGCTTCCTGCATACGATTGGAACTGAACTCATGATAAAGCAGTTCAATTTTTGCTCTGCTGTTGGCAACAGCGGTCTGTATATTTTCAACGGGCACATTCAATGTATTATAATGCTTTACAAAAAGTATGCTACTGTGTTTTTGTTCCAAACTGTGTGTAATTGAATCAACAATTTTCTTTGTATATATCTGTGAACACGATTCCATCAGCAACGCCTCCCATGTACAATATTATACCAAACCCCAAAAAAATTTTCAACAACTAAAAAATTTTTGCTTTGAAAATAAAGCTAATTTTTTGTTAATTTTTTATTAACAAATATTCTTTACTTGACATAATTTTGATTAAGTATTACAATAGCAGTATAGATATATAAAAGGCAGGGGTGAATTTATGCCAGAGGAAAAAATAAAAGTTCTTGAAGAAAAAAATATACATTTATGGTTTGAAGACTCACCTGTATCTGTATATACTCAGAGGCTTGCGTTGGATATTGACAAAGCAGAACTTTTTGCAAGCTTCAAGCTTGTGAATCTTCAGCCCGATAATTTAAAAAATATCACTTTTGATGTTTTGTGCTATGACAGCCAGAGAAATTTAGTTGATACGATTTATGATGTTTCCTATACGGGATTTGACGTTATAAGGAATGTAGAATTCGGTTTCGGCAGAAGAGTGCCCGTCACGCACCCTCAGACAAGAAGTGTGGAATTTGTGCTGAAAAGTGTACTGAATTCAAGCGGTCATACATGGATTAACCATGACGGAAGGAGATTTGACACTGCTCTTGAACAGGAAAGCCTTTTTAAAGTGCAGGGTGACCTTAATAAACAATTCCTTGAAATATGTACCCGTGGAAATATTGACGGAACGCTTTTTTCTTTACAGCCTGTTTTCAATGAAAAATACTGGCTGTGCGGCTGTGGCTGCTTCAACTGGGCGAATGAAGAAGTATGCACAGGCTGCGGTGTAGGCAGACGCTGGCTTGAAAAAAATTCCAATCTTGAAGTGCTTGAAAAGCAGTCGGGATTTGCAGAACAGCAAAGAAATGAATTAAAAGAGAAATATGCGGAGTTTGAAAAGTATGAGCATAATCTTCAGGCACAGCAGGAGGAATTTGAAAAAAGACGCAGTGCCTATCAGAAGCAGCTTAAAAAACAGAAACGCAAAAACAGTTCCAAAGGTATTATTATTACTATACTCATACTTATACTGGTAGCGGCCATTGCCTGTGGTATTATTTTTTTTGTTGTCCCTCTGGTAAAATATAAAAGTGCCATGAATGACTACGAAATGTACAGGTATGATGACGCAATAGAAAAATTTACAAAACTCGGAGATTTTGCCGACAGCAAGGACTTCCGCCTTAAATCCACGTATGGCTATGCTTATTCTCTTCTGAATTCAGGTGAGCCCGAAAAAGCTGCCGAACTTTTTGAAAGTCTGGGAAATTACAATGACTCTGCCGAAAAACTCCTGGAAGCAAAATATAAGTCCGGAGAAAAAAAATACAGAGATGGAAAATATATTGAAGCGGCTGATATATTTCACTCTCTCGGCAATTACAGCAACTCACCTAAGGCTGAAAGGCAGTGTTTCAGCATGATTTACAATGAAGCTCAGGAAAATCTTCTTAAAAATACCTCTGAAAGCCTTGAAAAAGCCTATAATCAATTAAATTATATAGGCAATTACAAAAAAGCTCCCGAACTTATCGAGAGATGTCTGTATCTTCTCGGAAATGCCTATTATAATAAATATCAATACGGGGCTGCTATTGAGAAATATCTTTCGGTTCCCGATTATGATGAAGTGAAAAAAATTCTTGAGAATATCCATATGCTTGCCGATATTCTCAAAACTGCCGAAAAAGATAAATATGCCGTCTGGCAGAGTGACAGCCTGCACTGTACGGAATGCAGTAAAAACGACTCTGTGTATTACTTAAAACTCGGCTTGAATGGTGATATAGTTTTTTATGCGGAATGTGCCGATAAAAATAAAAAGTCTTTTGAACAAAAAGGTAAGTTCAGACTTCAGAATCAGATGATTGAAATGCTTGATGATGACGATGAATGGAAGGCTGTATTAAAAATAAATTCCATACAATCAGGAGAAAACGCTCTGCTTTCCGCTGCTATAGTCAGCCCTTATGATACAAGTGTGACTTCTCTCCGTCTTCATACAG
The DNA here is from genome assembly GCA_002309275.1 of Ruminococcaceae bacterium UBA1213. Lineage (GTDB taxonomy): Bacteria > Bacillota > Clostridia > Oscillospirales > Acutalibacteraceae > UBA1213. The sequence continues at coordinate 10,751 of DBXL01000121.1, forward strand.
GCTCAAAATAACATACGGAGAAAACTCTATGAACAAAAATGGAATCATGGAAAAAATGCCTTCGGGCGAAACGGTCCAGACCGTTGCAGATGCTATGAAACAACTTGGTGACCCAAGTCGCCTGCGTATATTCTGGCTTTTGTGCCACTGTGAAGAATGCGTTATCAACATTGCCTCTGCTACCGAAATGTCAAGTCCTGCCGTGTCACATCATCTCCGCCTGCTCAAAAATGCCAAACTTATCTCTGCAACACGTCACGGTAAGGAAATGTATTATCGTGCAGCCAATACCCCTATGGTCGAAAAACTGCACCACACTATTGAGGAAATTGCAAAAATTTCCTGTCCCGAATGGCATGATAAATTTGAATGAAAAATTCCTTTCATATCAGAAAGACTGTCTGTTTTACGGTAAAACAGTCCGTCTTTTTTTGTAAACAAAAATTTTAGGGAGTATCAAATATGAACGAAAATATCATAAGAAAAAAAATTGTATTTTACGGCTGGGTTCAGGGCGTGGGATTCCGCTATCGTGCATACCATGCAGCTCACTCATTCGGTGCAACGGGCTGGGTGAAAAATAATTATGACGGCTCGGTATCCATGGAAATACAGGGAACGGAAGAACAAATAGATAAAGTTATTCTTGCCATAGAAAGAGGAACCTATGTCAATATCGAAAACATGGACTGCAAAACCATTCCCGTTGTTGACGGTGAAACAACTTTCAGAGTGAAATAACATGAAAAGTAAATTTATTGATTTTATGCTGTCGGCATTCTTCCCGAACAAATGCCCCTACTGCAAGAAAAATATAAAACCTGATATGACAGAATGTCCGGAGTGTCTTGAAAAAATGCCGACAGTGCCTAAAAAAGCCATGACTTCCGCAGGCATTCCCTGCATAGCACCGTTTTCCTATGACGGCGAAGTGAGAAATTCCATTATCGACTTCAAATTCAACAGTATTGCCTTCAATGCCGAAAGCTATGCAAAAAGGCTTTGCTTTACAATAGAGTATTATCACATTCTCGATGAATTCGATATCATAACATTTGTGCCTCTCTCAAAGATAAGAAAAAATGAACGTGGTTTCAACCAGTCGGAAACAGTTGCCAAACTTGTTGGTGAAAGCCTTGATAAACCCGTCATGCCTTTACTCAAAAAAATACGTCAGAATAAAAATCAGCATGACCTTAATTTTGCCGAAAGAATCGAAAATGTAAAAGGCATTTATATGCCTGTCCATGCGGAATACGCAAAAGGAAAAAACATTCTGCTCATTGATGACATCGCCACTACCGGAAATACATTATCCGAATGTTGTCGTGTACTGCATGAAAGCGGTGCAAATAATATTATATGTATTGCCATTGCTATTGCAGGGGCTGTGTAAATAATTGAAAGAATCCTACTTTTCACTCTGAAAAGGGGATTTTTTTGATTGACAATCTATGCACATTTGTAGTATCATTTAATCATAAAATTGATGGAGGAATGTTTTTATGAGCAATTCGGCTAAACAATTTCACTGCCCCAACTGTAATGCAGACCTGAAATTTTCGCCTGACGTGCAGAAATTCACCTGTGAATACTGTCGCAGCGAATTCACTGAAAAACAAGTCAATGATTATATGAAAAGACAACAGGAAATATATGACGAATATTTTCAGGGTGCGGACCATATCCCGCCGGAAGAGGAATTATCTGAACAGGAAATTAATGAACGTGCGGCATTTGAGGAAGAATCAAGACTTTATTCCTGTCCGAGCTGCGGTGCGGAGATAGTCAGTGATGAAAATACCGCTGCATCATTCTGTTATTACTGCCATAATCCCGTTATACTTAAAGGACGTGTTGACGGTCAGTATAAACCGTCTATGGTTCTGCCCTTTGCTTTCAACAGGGACAAGGCTGTTGACATCTTCAAAACTTGGGCAAAAGGCAAATTGTTTGCCCCCAACAATCTCACTTCCTCTATGCAGATAGAAAAATTGACAGGCTTGTATGTGCCTTTCTGGGTAGCGAATTCCTCAACGTCTTCTCATGTAGAGGCTTACTGCGAAAACTACCGCCATTGGACTCAGGGTGATTACAGATACACCGAAACAAGCCAGTATAGAGTGGAAAGAGATATAACCGTCAATTATGAGGGCATTCCGGCAGACGGCTCCAGGAAAATTGAAGATGCTCTCATGGAGTCAATCGAGCCTTTTGACTATAAACAGGCAAAACCCTTTAATATGGCATATTTAAGCGGATTTTTTGCAGATAAATATGACGTTGACAAAGAACGTATGCTCCCAAGAATCAAAGAAAGAATGTTTGCCAACAATAAAGACGTTGCCAACGGCACTATTCACTATCAGGCAATCAAAAGCAGACATCAGAATGACAAAGTAAATACATTAAGCTGGAGATATATGCTTTTGCCCGTATGGTTTATGACGTTCAATTATGAGGGCAAGGTCTGGGAATATGCAATAAACGGTCAGACCGGAAAAATTGCCGGAGAACTTCCCGTTTCATTCACCAAGCTTATTATAGGCTGTCTTACGGCAGGTCTTGCAGTTGCAGGCATTATCTTTGGGGGAGGTTACTTTTTCAGATGAAAAAAAGAATTTTTATTTCAGCCCTGATTGCATTCACGCTGATATTCGGAAATATGACAGTCTTTGCAGATAACAGCGATATATCATTAGATGAGGAATACAGCTATGATGAGTATTCAGACGATTATGAATACTTAGATGATGACAACTATGAGTATTCAGACGATTATGAATACTTAGATGA
>DBXL01000023.1 GCA_002309275.1 Ruminococcaceae bacterium UBA1213
TGTATCAACAGCAGGCTGGTTTTCGCCTCTGTGACCGTATTTTAACTTTCTTGTCTGAATGCCCTGAGCCGCTGCAAAGAGCTGATGTCCAAGACAGATTCCAAAAGTAGGGATTTTCTCTTTTGAAAGAATTTTAAGCTGTTCAATGATTTCGGGATTGTCCTGAGGGTCTCCCGGACCGTTGGAAAGCATGAGTCCATCAGGATTCATCGCTTTGATTTCTTCGGCTGATGTATAAGACGGTACAACGGTGACATTACAGCCACGTTTTACCAATTCTCTGCGGATATTGAACTTTGCACCAAAGTCCATCATCACTACATTCAATTTTGCATTTTCAGCCTCAAAGACCTCAATTTCATCTGTTGTAACGGCTTTCACCGCACCTGTGATTTTAAAGCCTTTCAAAGCCTCTGCCTCTGATTCATTTGGTTTTGTATAAGTCAGCTTGGCATTCATTACACCGAATTCTCTGACGGTCTTGGTAAGGCAGCGGGTATCTATACCGCATATACCGGGTATGCCGTTTTCTTTCAGATAAGTGTCAATAATGCCTTCACTGCGGAAATTGGACGGCTGTTCGCACCACTCTCTTACGATGTAGGCTTTCAAAAACGGTTTTCTGCTTTCAAAGTCCGATGATATGACACCGTAGTCACCAAGCAGAGGGAATGTCTGGCAGACAAGCTGTCCATAAAAGCTCGGATCGGTGATGGTTTCAAGATAGCCGCCCATGCCTGTTGTAAAAACAAGCTCTCCGACAACCTCTTTTTCCGCACCGAATGCAAAGCCTTCATAAATATCCCCGTTTTCCAAAATAAGATAGGCTTTTTTCTCCATAATTTTCGACCAATCCTTTCCTTTTATTTAATTTGCAATGTGCAGTGTGCAATGTCCAATTATTATCGAAACGGTATTTCTCCGAACAAATTGCACATTGCTCATTGCACATTGCTCATTGGATATTAGTTTTCGTAGGTACTCAAAATACTTTTTGCCACTTCGGCTTTTGTGACACGCATATCCATTGCTTGTTTTTCGAGATACCTGTGAGCCTGAGCCTCCGTCATTGAAAGATATTCCATCAGAATATATTTTGCACGGTTGATAAGGCGAATGTCATCAATTTGCTTTTTCAGTCTTACATTTTCTTTTTGCACTCCTCCGAGCGTTTTCTGCATGGCACGGAAAAAATGCATGGTTTTTCTGAAAAGATATTTGTCAACGGGCTTCGCTATGACGAAAACACCGTATTTTTCGGATTTGCTTTCAAAATACTCTTCCCGCTCTTTCGGTACGGCAAGAACAATTTTGGAATCAGTGCTTTCAAAAAGTTCAGCTGCTGTTTTTCCACCCAGACCGCTTTTCAAAGGTATATCTATGATTATCAGGTCATAATGCCCGTGAATTTCAGATATACTTTCGGCACTCTCAATGATACTGAGCTGTTCATCTCTGAGCAGGTCGTATAAGTATTCAGTGCTTTTCTTATCGGAAGACACAACAAGGACACTTTCCAACCTTCACCGACACCTTTCTGCAAAATCCTTTTTATCAATTTATTATCATAGCATATTTCAACAAATTTGTCTATATATATATTATTCACAAATTATCCTATTTTTAAAGAATAAATTATTTATATCTTCTCATATACTTAAAAAGTACAGAGGTGAGGTTATGAAAACAGCTTTCAAAAATATTTTTTTCGGCATGGCAATCGGCTCATTTATGCTTATCCCCGGCGTAAGCGGCGGCACGACTGCTGTTATTTTGGGCATTTATGACAAGCTGATATGTGCCGTAAGCGACATTTTTAAAAACTTCAAAAAAAATATATATTTTCTTCTTGAAGTGGCATTCGGCGGAATTATCGGGGCAGTCATTTTTTCAAAAGGGCTTTTATGGCTCACAAGCGAATTTCACTTTCCCATGACGTATTTTTTCATGGGGGCAATATTGGGCAGTATTCCCTTAATGGTAAAAAAAGCTAATATTGGAATGCATAATATATATAATGTAGCATTTGCACTCTTGGGTATTATTTTCGCTCTCTCGGTCAATTTCATACCGTCAGGCATTTTTCAAAAAAATTTTATCATGCTTTTTCTCTGCGGAATGATCATTGCAGTTGCACTCATACTCCCCGGAATCAGCACTTCCCATATCATGCTTGTATTCGGCATATATGAAACAGCTTTACAAGCCGTTTCCGAAATGAATATTTTATATATATCCGTACTGGGAACGGGTATTCTGGCAGGCACTTTTTTATTTACAAAAACTCTCGGCAAACTCATGCAAAAATTCCCCTCACCAACTTTTATGGCAATAACAGGATTTATAATGACATCTGTATATGATATATTTCCGGGATTTCCCCCCTATCCCCAATTTATGCCCTGCATTCTGCTTTCTGTCGGTGCATTCATTCTGATATGTTCTTTTACAAAAAAATTTTGCAGTTGTTAATTTATATTTGTGAAAAATATTGAACACTTTTTTCGTAAATCCCTTGACACGCATTTGTTTTGAATTTATAATGAATATAATAAAATATTTTAAAGGAGAGGATTTTTTATGGGCATTAAGACAACCAATTGGGGAAAGAAAATTGCGGGTTTATTTCTTTCTTCAGCACTTGCCGTGTCAGCCTTTGCAGGTCTTGGAACATTTACAGCCGTAAATGTCGAAGCCGCTGCAAGTGATTACGGCTTTATCNNATGGATACCTGTCAGGAAGGCGTTATTCTTCACGCATGGCAATGGTCATTCAACAACATTAAAGACAATATGGCTAAAATTGCGGAGGCAGGCTATACTTCTATTCAAACCTCTGTTATCCAGCAGGCAAAAGAAGGTACATTGGGCAAAACCAACTCTGTATGGTGGGTTTACTATCAGCCTGCCAACTTCACTATCGACAATACCGGAAAATCTGCTCTCGGTACAAAAGCGGAATTTACCGCCATGTGCCAGGAAGCACACAAATACGGCATTCATGTTATTGTCGATGTAGTCGCCAACCATCTCGGCAATCAGAGTAAATATGACATTTCAACAGCCGTTCCCTCAGACATCAGAAATGACAAAAGCTGCTGGCATGACGAGGGTTTTACCGAAATCGACTACAGCAACCGTTACAGTATCACTCACGGCAGTATGGGCGGATTGCCTGACCTCAATACCGAAAATACAAAAATTCAGAACTATGTAAAAACATATCTGAGAGAATGTATTGACTGCGGTGCAGACGGCTTCCGATTTGACGCTGCCAAACATATCAGCGTTCCTTCAGAGGGCAATCAATATACTTTCTGGTCAAGCGTCATTCCCGATGCAAAAAGCTATTATAAAACAAAAGGCACTTATGATTCCCTTTACTGCTACGGCGAAATTCTCGGCGGTACAAATGGTCCTGCTATTTCAGGCTATACACAGTATATGGCAATTACCGACAACTCAACAGGCAATGACATAAGGGCAAAAGTGGCAGGCGGAAATGCCGCAGGTGCCGCAAGGTCATATTATGACCAGAATGCAGGTCCAGCCAACAGCGTTCTCTGGGCTGAATCACATGATACATATTCCGGTGACGGCAAGGAAACTACCGATGTTTCTGAATCCGTTATCAACAAAACATGGGCTCTCGTTGCTTCAAGAAATCAAGCAACCGCACTTTATTTTGCACGTACCGTAGGCTACAGAACAGGTAATATCGGTGATATTGGCTCAAAACAATGCTTTAACAGAGAAGTTGCCGCTGTAAACCGATTCCATAATTATTTCAGCGGTCAGAGCGAATATCTTTCTTCAAGCGGTTCTATCGCATATAATGAACGTGGCACAAGCGGTGTTGTTATCGTCAATGTAGGCGGCAGCTCAACTTCCGTAAACCTCACAGCACACAAAATGAAAGACGGTACTTATAAAGACCAGGTTTCAGGAAATACTTTCATCGTTTCCGGCGGTAAAATTTCCGGTACTGTCGGCAGTACAGGTATCGCTGTTGTATATAATCCGACTTCCCTTACAGAACCCAGCGTTTCGGCTTCTCCTGCAAACGGCTACGGCTTTACAACAGATACCCTTTCCGTAACCCTTAACTGCAAAAACGTGGCTTCCGCAACCTATACAACTTCTGAGGGTGCGTCAGGCTCTTATACAAACGGCACTAAAATCACCATAGGAAACAAAACCAATGCCGGCTCAACTATAACTGTCAATCTTAAAGGCACAACCTCAGACAATAAGACCATTACAGCAGCTTACACCTATACAAAAAAGAATCCTGCCGAAAAAGTAATGGTTTATTTCCAGAATGAAGGCATGAACTGGAAACAGGTATATGCTTATATCTATGACGAAAGCGGCACAGCTACCATAAATAATGCTGCATGGCCGGGTGTTGCCATGACATATAACAGTTCTCTCGGACTTTACGGAATTGAAGTTCCCGACAACCTCGCAAACGGCAATGTCGTATTCACCGAAACAGCAAACGCTACAACTAACCGCTATCCTGCAGATTTGGAACCGGGACTTCCCATAGGCGGAAAATCCATGATATTCGAGCGTAAAACATGGGCAGAATATAAACCCTCTACCGCTCCTGCAGTATATGCTTTACCCGGAAGCGGTACAAGCTTTACAAATGATACTCTCTCTGTAACTCTCACCTGCAAAAACGTGAAATCTGCAAAATATACCACTTCCGAAGGTGCTTCAGGCACTTATACAGATGGTACTAAAATCACTGTCGGCTCGAAAACGGCAGTCGGCTCAAGCGTTACCGTAACTCTTACAGGTACAGGTGCTGACGGCACTACCGCTACCGCAACATATACCTATCCCAAAAAAGCTCCCTCTGAAAAAGTAATGATATACTTTGATAACAGCCAATACAAATGGAAACAGGTATATGCTTATATCTATGATGAAAGCGTTACACCTACCGTAAAGAATGCCGCATGGCCGGGCGAACTCATGTCAACCGTCAGTGAATACGGATTCTATGAAATTGAGGTTCCCGAAAATCTCGTAAACGGCAGAGTCATCTTTGCAGAAACCAGCAATGCTACAACAAACCGTTATCCTGCAGACCAGAAACCCGGTCTTGCAATAGAAAACACTTCAAAGATTTTTGCATACGGCAATTCATGGACAAAATTTGAAGTGGTTGAGCCTGAATTTACAAATAACTCCACTCTTGCAAGTGCAAAAATTTCTCTCGGCAATAGTGCAGTCATCAAGTGTGAATCGGCAGGCGGAAAAGGTAATGTTACCTACGGCATTTACTACAAGAAATCAAGCGATGCAAAATGGACTACCAAACAGAATTTCTCGGCAACTGCAACGGCTTCCATAAAACCTGCTTATGCAACGACTTATGAAGTATGCGTGAAGGCAAAAGACGAAACAGGCACTATTCTTAAAAAGTTCCTTACCCTCACAGTTACTGCAAATGCTAATACCAATCTTTCCAATACCTCCACTATCTCAAAGACAACGATTCCTTGTGACACCAATGTTACCATCAAATGTGCAAGCACAGGCGGTTCAGGTACAACCTATGCAGTTTACTACAAGAAATCCACCGACAGTGCATGGACAACCAAACAGAACTTCGGTACAAATACTTCTGTTACAATCAAGCCCACCAGTGCAACTCTTTATAAAATCTGCGTAAAGGCAAAGGACAATGCAGGCAATATTGCAAAACTCTATTTTGACCTCACTGTTACTGCAAATGCCAACAGCACACTTGTCAATACCTCCAAGCTTTCAGCAGAAAAGGCTAAAGCAGGTGATACCATTACTGCCAAGGCATCTGCAACAGGCGGAAAAACTGCTTATACATACGCTGTATATGTCAAGAAAACTACCGACAAAACATGGAAAACTACACAGAATTTTGCTTCTGCCAATTCCGTTGCAGTTAAATTGGATACCGCTGCAACCTATGATGTATGCGTGAAAGTAAAAGACGCTGCCGGAAGCATTGCAAAGAAATATTTCAAAGTCAAAGTAAGCTGATTGAAAAAGGCGGCTGCATGAAAAATGCAGCCGCTTTTGTCTTTATATTTGAAAATGAAAAAATCCGGCTTCTTTCAAACCGGATTCATCACACACTAAAAAATTAAGGGAGAATCTAAACAAGGGTAAAAATATACTCAGACGCTGCGGTTCGTCTTTTGGAGTATGGGTATATTATAATACTTTGTTCCGACAAAATTGTTAAATATATATGAATAAGTCTTTAAATTTTCTTATATATTTTTTAAAGTGAGAAATTCCTATTCATAAAATT
>DBXL01000168.1:0-225 GCA_002309275.1 Ruminococcaceae bacterium UBA1213
TGGCAGTATAGCCCTTGAATGTATAGCCTGTGGGAGTAGTACTGTGTGCAAGTGTGAGAGAAACGTTCTCATCTTTTCCCGCATAGAATGTATTGCGGTATTTCAGACCGCTGTTATTGGCATAAGACGTGATACCGCTGATATTATATGTTGTTGCCGTACCGCTGAGAGAAAGCGTTACATCATCGCCTGCGGTAATGGTGTGAGCGGTTTTGCCTGCGTCTG
>DBXL01000168.1:325-662 GCA_002309275.1 Ruminococcaceae bacterium UBA1213
TGGAACAGCGTACCGCCGTTGTATGTTCCGGCAAAGATACTGTTTTCTATCGTGATGGTTGCACTGTCAGCCCAGCCTACAAGACCGCCGACATTCACGCTTGTATGATAATAATCTTTACTGCTGATAGTTCCGCTGTAAATCACACCACGCAGAGTGGTATTCGAGCTTAGTGCGTGACCGATGACACCGCCGTGATGTGCCTTATTTGCGGGAATACTGTCAGCAAGGCTTACATTGGCAGTCACATTGACATTTTCGATTGTATTTGTGCCGTCAGCAAATCCGACCAATGCCGCACAATGCTGTCCGCCGGTAATGCTGCCGGAAAGCGTCA
>DBXL01000168.1:684-11668 GCA_002309275.1 Ruminococcaceae bacterium UBA1213
AATACGGCTTCACCGCCGGTACTGCCGGAAATGTTGGCATTCAGTGTATGATTTTGACCGTCAAATGTTCCCATAAATTCGTGACCGTCTGAGCCTGCCATTCGGGTGACGGCAATGTCATTTTCAAGTACAACAGTCTTTCTGCTGAAACGGTTATAGGTATCGTTATCATTCAGGCAGTCGCAGAAAACATTCCAGCCTGCTGCATCGTGGATAGTATATATATTGCCTGTTTCGTCAACGGAGAAATGAGCGGGATTGATAACCGTTTCTACCGAAACAGTCACATCGTCATCGCAATTTGAAAAACTGTAAGTGCCGTCATGATTGTCATCTGTATATTTATATGGGTTAAGACTGATATTCTTTATGGAATAGCCTTCATCAGGTGTCACTGTCAATGTAACTTTGTCATAATAACCAAAACCGTCTGTCTTATCGACTGTAACGGTGCAGTGTTCCATGTTTTCATCAACTGACACGAAGTATTTGCCTGTAAGATAACCAGATCCCTGTCTGCTGTCATCAGCGTGACCATAAAACGAACTTGTATCCTGCATTGCAGCGTAGCTGCAGCCCTTGTCACTCCCCAGCTTAAAACAGTTTGTGAACATTTCTGTCTGATATGGATTGGGAACTTTCCACTTTGTGCCTGCATATATGGTTTCGACTTCAAACATATCATAGAACATTCTGTCCATATACATTACATTGCTTGTATCAAAGCCGGACAAATCAACAGAAGTTAAACTACTGCAATAATAGAACATTTCTTTCATAGACACTACTTTACTTGTATTGAAGCCGGACAGATCAACAGAAGTTAAACCGAAGCACATATAGAACATTCTATCCATGAGCGTTACACCGCTTGTATCCAATCCGCTCATATTGACGGATTTAAGATGTTGGCAATTCTCAAACATACTATCCATAGTACCCACACTGCTCATATCCGCACCTCTGAGGTCTATGGATTCAACATTGTTGAAATCACGGAAAAATGATTCAGAATTATCAGGGAATATCGCTCCCTTGGGTGAAACCGTGATTTTTTTGACATCATCTTTACTGATACCAATGTTATCAATCGAGCCAAGAGCGCCCTGCAAAACAAGCTCGCCTGTTTCTGAAATGAAGTAACTTTCATCAGTATGATTCTCATCTGCTGCATTTGCGGTTATCACCGTGTCAAACGTAGGTGCATAGGGTACCATACCCGTGAGAAGTGTCACGGCAACCATTGCCGCAAAAATACATTTCGCTTTGCCGGTAACATTTTTGTTCATTAAAATACCTCCCTTAATAATAAATTTAATTTCAAGGATATTGTAATTTTATTTTAGTATAGCTATTCATAATTTACAATATCTTTATTGATAATTTAATATAATTTGTGCTTAATAATGATATAACTTTGTCTGCTAAAAGACACAAGTCAACGAAGTTTCAGTTATTTTCACATTTTTGCTGCACACGGTATTAAAGAAATAATACATTTTGTCACTGAACTTTCATTTTGATACAGCAATCCCCCCTTATAATAGTTTTTTCTATCATAAGAGGGAATTTTTTACTTATTTGTGTACATTCTGTTATCAATCTTTTCTTCTGACGGATAATCCCATCTCTTGAAATCAGAATCATGCTTTCTGTCATCATCGGACAAATTTTCTCTTTCAAACCATATACAATAGCTGAGAGCATCCAGACGGTCAAAATTTTTCAAATTTCCGTCCTTGTATTCTTGTAATCTTTCCCGGCTATATCCATTGATATGCCCTTTGGCTACCTTGCCATTTTTATCAAGTTCTACTAATAATTTGCCCTCTTCCGAACACTCCACAAGACATGGATGCAGTTTTAAGGAAAGATATTTATGAGTTTTTGCCTTATGTTCAAATGTGTCAATATCATAGTATTTTTTCATATCTTCCAGAGAAACATAACGAAAACCGCACGTTCTCATAAATGCACACCACCTGCGATGTTCCAACCATGCAAGCCTATGCAGCTTTTGAGTAGTTTCTTCTGCTTTGTCATCTGCTGACAAATCTATATTAATGATATTTTTCTTGTATTGTTCAAGCCTTTGTCTGTTATAATCCTCTTTCATTGACGGATTATAATTTTCATGGAACACACTCATACAGGTACCATCTTCCAGACAGTAATTTCCTGAAGAAAAAATTTTATATTTCAAGTGCATACTGCGGGCAAGGCTTGATATATGATTATAAATATCCTTCAGCATTTCTTTATATTTTTCTTCAAGTGCTTTTTCATTCGACTGCCTTGCCTGTTCAGGCGTCAGTCCGGTGTGCTCTTCATAATCTTTTCCTGTCAGATAAGTCCAATATTTGATACCTTCAAAAAAGACGTTATCACAACTGTAAACTTTATCTTTTCCGCCAAAGGCATACATAAAAATATCACAGTCTTTTTTGCCGTTATTGACATATTTTCTCGTTTTGAGTTCGTTGAGTTTGTCTGAGAACTGTGAATTGTAGATACTGTATGCTATCACGGTCTTTCTTTCAGATATATTCATAAGATGATATTTACCCAAGATACTCCTTACTCTGTCTGCCATAATAAAATTATCTTCATCATTTCCAAGTGCTATAATAAAATAATCGGTATTCAACAGCTTTTTGTCATTTTCAAGGCAACTGATAAAATTATCCGACATCACATTTGCTGAGATATAACGATAATCCATATACGGTTGAGACCATTTCGGAGCAGATGCATCACAATTATAAATAAGCAAATCATCTTTTTCACAGGCACTTTTCAATATTTCGGGATTGATGAAATTAATTTTATTATTAAAGCCTAAATCATCATTGTTATCTGAGTATTCTGCCGCCCTTGATACTACATTAATATGCAGTTTCACATCAAGTATTTGACCAAAGCGATATGCTGCCAGAAACATCTCTGTACCGATAGAACCTCCTCCCAGAATCGTTACGGTAAGGTCTTTTTGTTGAGTGCCTATCAATGGTTCAAATAAGGGAAGTTCCTGCATAAGCGTATCCGCTATATTTCTGACGACATTCACAGGAAATACATATGGTATATGGATTTTCTTTTCCAAATGCTCATTCAGCTTTTCCAATTTGTTTTTTTCCAGATTAAATATACTTTTTACTTCATCTTCTATACAGGAATACTTTCTGTCTGAGGAAAATACATAAATACGGGAATTCTGATAAATTTTGATATTTTTATCATCAAACATTTTAGCCAGCATACCTGTATTGTTGCTTTGGTCTTTGTCTATTAAAAAAACATGAAGCCCTTTTTTATTACGCCTGTTAAAAAGGATATGCAGCAGGTCTGCTTTCAGGCATATAGCCCCCATTGATTTTGCTTCCTGAAGCCACTCTGTACTTTCTTCTTCCTCATCATCAACATATGAATCTGTAAACACAAGGGTTGAATTTCTTCTGGACGAATCAGAAAGGATACTTCTCGCCAGTGCAAGAGAATTTTCATTCAGTTCACTGAAATAGTATTTTTCTCTCCAGATATTAAAATTGGAGAACCATAACTTTACACTTGGAAAAGCCTTTGTGAGCATTTCAAATACGATTGCACCGCCCAATATCGGAGCAGATATATTCAACACGCTCATATATAAATTATAAAAAAATTCGGCTGCACCATTACTTTTTGTCGCATATCTTATCATTGCCTGCCCATTGAGCCAGTATTCTGTATAATCTTCATCCATACTGAAAGTCTGCAAGGCATGGAGAAAACTGTTGACAAACTCATTGCTGCCAAATTCCAGCTTTCCTATCGTTTCATTACACGGTACATTCACTTTATCTGCAAAAGATGAGTAATATGCAACAACATACCTTGAGAAAAAAACGGCAATCAGCACACCAAGAGTGATAAACAAAATATATGTAGTAAATGAAAATTTGCCTGAAAAGTAACTGTGCGGATTATCTTTATAAAACTTTTTCCTGCGTACAAAACCAACGATTAGCGGAACAAATCCACTAATCAGAAAAATAACGGAAATCCATACCAATAAACCGATAAAGATAACGTCAGGCATACCCTTCACTCCTGTTATAAAAAATTTCAAAGAATTGACTCTAAACAATAAATTTATTTTTGTGCCAATTTTCCGATTGGCTCATTAATAGAATTTTATCATAACAATCTGACACCGTCAATGAAAGTATAGAAATATTTCCAATACTTATAACGGCAGTCTTATTACAAAGGTACTCCCCTTTCCCCTCTCTGAATAAGCACAGCAATTTCCCTTATGCATTTCTGCTATCTTTTTGACAATTGCAAGTCCAAGTCCGGAAACACCGTTTCCCTTTCTCATACGACTGGTATAGTATCTGTCCCAAATATGTCCAAGCTCATTTTCAGCTATTCCCTCCCCGTAATCTGAAACGGATATTTCAGCTACTTCCTTCTTCACCGAAAGGGAAATTTTTATTTTTTTACTTTCATCTGTATGGCGTGAGGCATTGTCCATGAGATTATACAATGCCCTTTCAAGCCTGCTTTCATTTCCGCTGACAAAAATTGTTTCTTCTATACTTTTTTCAACGGTTATCCCGTCAGGCTTTTTCAGATTTTCAAATGAAACAGCCGTTCTTCTCACAAGACTGCTGAGGTCGATTTTTGCAAATTCCTCTGCCCTGCCATCAGATTTGAGTTCCGAATACTCCAATATTTCATTGACAAGTGCTGTAAGCCTGTCTGCTTCTTTTATGATAACGGATACATCTTCACTGCATTGTTTTTCATCTTCCCATGAAATATCCCTTATCATTTCGGCATAGCCTTTTATCATAGTCAAAGGCGTTCTTAAATCATGTGATATGTTGGCAAGCAATTCTGCCTGAAAATCACGGGATTCATTCAGCTTTTCATTTGTCCTGTCAAGAGTATCACTCAATTCATCAAGCTCTGTGCAGAATCCTTTGATGAATTCCGCAGAATAATTCTTTTCCCCCAATAATTTTGCCTTCTCCGAGAGAAGCGTAACAGGTACAGAAAACCGTTTGGCAATAAACCACGACAGCACAAAGCCTACTACAACAGATAATATCGTCACCCATACAAGCTGCATACTTATGATTGTGACAGACGCCCCGACTGCATCTATTGCTGCCCCCACATATAAAACTGCCTTTTCTTCTGTATTGTAATAATCAATATATGAGCCGCAAATATAATAATTTCCCGACTGCATTTCTATAATACCACTATCACTCAATTTTTCAAGAAACTCACTGTACCCATCAGGCAATGAACGATAACCGCCTTGATGTCTTTCAATTTTTTTGCCTTTCACCTCATCATCCGACAGAAATTCTTTCTTCCGCATACCCTTGAATTCATCTGAAATATAAATAATATTTCCCTCTGTATCGGTCACATATACAAGTATGGAATTGTTATGTGCAATTTCATCTATTTCACTGTTGATGTTTTCATTTTTCCCGTCCGAAATAATTTTTTCGGCAGCCGATTTTGTATTATTGATTATCATGCTGTCATAGAAATTCTGCAGAAAGACCGTTTGCAGCAGCCATAATACCGTAAATATCAATGCCGTAAAAAGTACAAAATAACTCCATAGCCTGAATCCAAAAGAATTTGTTTTAAGCTTCAAATTTATAGCCCACCCCTCTGATTGTGTGGATATATTCACGGTATTTTCCAAGCTTGTTTCTCAAAAGCTTTATCTGCCAGTCAACCGTGCGGTCATCTCCGAAATAGTCATAACCCCATACTTCATTCAATATCTGATTTCTTGTCAATACGATACCTTTATTATCCATCAAATATAAAAGAATACTGTATTCTTTTGCAGTAAGCTCTGTATCAGTGCCGTCAATCTTTACGGTATGTCCCAATTTATCCAGCTCAATTCCGTTGAATGCAATAATATTGATATTTTTTTTCGGCTGTAAAAGGCTGTGCCTTTTTATTATCACGTTTACCCTTGCCATAAGCTCCTTAGGTGAAAACGGCTTTGTCACATAGTCATCTACCCCTACTTCAAATCCGAAAAGCTTATCATATTCCGTTCCCCTTGCGGAAAGCATTAACACAGGAATGTCTTTAAACTGCTTTATTTTTCGGCAGGCTGTAAAACCATCTGTATCGGGCATCATCACGTCCATGACAATAATATCAAAATCTTCTTTTCTGCATATCTGCTTATCAATACGCATATATCTCTTTCATCATCTACTACCAATATTCTCGGCATGAAATCACCTCTGTACATTTTTAGTATATTATACACCATAAAAACAATTTTTCAAAGAAAAAATCTGCGAAATTCATAAAAGAATCCCGCAGATTTTTTAATAAAAATTGTTGGTTATGTTTTGATATAATCGCTGTAAGGCTGAGATTATCTCTTTGAGAACTGAGGTGCACGACGAGCTGCTTTTAAGCCGTACTTCTTTCTTTCCTTCATTCTCGGATCACGTGTAAGGAATCCTGCCTTCTTGAGTCTGGGACGAAGGTTTTCACTGTCGAACTGCAAAAGTGCACGGGAAATGCCGTGACGGATTGCACCTGCCTGACCTGTTACGCCGCCGCCTGCTACTCTGCATACTACATCAAACTGACCTTCTGTATTAGTGAGAACGAGGGGCTGACGAACGATGAGCTTCAGAGTTTCAAGACCAAAATAGTCATCTATATCTCTGTCATTGATAGTTACTTTGCCTGTACCCTTGTAGAGTCTTACTCTTGCAACAGAGCTTTTTCTTCTGCCTGTACCGTAGAAATAAGGTGTCTTATCGTACATAATTCAAATGCCTCCCCTCTTATTATTCAAGAACAATAGGCTGTTGAGCCTGATGTTTATGGTCGCTGCCCTGATAGACATGGAGTCTTGTCAAAGCCTTTCTTCCGATAGTGTTGTCAGGGATCATACCCTTAACAGCGAGTTCCACTGCCATTTCAGGCTTTGTTTCCATAAGGGTGTCATATCTTACAGACTTCATGTGTCCGATATAACCTGTATGATGGTAGTAGAATTTCTGTTCAGCCTTTTTGCCTGTAAGAACTGTTTTCTCTGCATTGATTACAACAACGAAGTCACCGCAATCAACATGAGGTGTAAAAGTAGGCTTATTTTTACCTCTCAACAGGTCTGCAACTTCAACAGCAAGGCGACCAAGCGATTTGCCTGCTGCATCTACGACATACCATTTACGTTCAACTTCGTTAGGTTTAGCCATATAGGTTGACATAGCAAATTTCCTCCTGATATTCAAAATTTCTTTATCTATCTTGTATGCGGAATGCACACTTCAAGTCACGAATTAGATAATATCACATATCTTTTTGAAAGTCAAGAGTTTTTTTGAAATTTTCAATTTAGCATTCAGCAATCTCTGAAATTCTCCATAATTCTCTTATATATTCATCTATACTCATTTTTAATTTTTAAAAAACGAATCAAAAAAATCTGCCGCACACATTTCTGTGTACGGCAGAAAATGGAATTACGATTAAGCAACAGAAGTTGTTGTCAAAGGAGCACTCTCACATATTTCAGAAATATCGGTATAAGTAACATCATTGAGAGTATATTCAACATAGCATACAGAGCAGAGAGTTTTCTGTGCATTTGCAGTTGTCATATTAAGGGAGAATGAATATTTTCCGTTAGCAGCCTTGACAGTTGAATTTTTCTTTGTACCTTTTTCATATACATATTTATTGTCGAATCCTTCAGGAGAATCTTCTTTATATACACGAGCGATACCTGCTTTTACAACCTGTGCACCTTCCGGCAAAGCCCATGTACCTGTAAGACTTACTCTCTTGCCGCCATTGCTGCGTTTTGAAGAAGACATTACTTCGCCTGCGAACTCTTTCCATTCAGCCGTGCCAACATATTCACAAACCGTTATAACAAGATTATTGTCCTCATCAACGGAATATTTTTTAGCTGTTTTGAGCGTGTCGATTCTCGTGCCGTTCACGAACCATGCACCGTTTTCGGCATCTTCGGGAGCCTCTACCGTAACGGTATCGCCTTTTTTATATTCTGTCGGCTTGCCGTCATTGGCTGTAACGTCATAAGTGGTATCTCCCTCTTCACCGCATACACGGCAGGCATATACATTTATGCCGTCATCAACATCATCTTTTACAAAGTCGTGTATATTAACATTTTTTCCTGCATTTTCAACATCACTTGTTACCCAGGCGACCGTACTTTCTGCGACATTGTCGCCAAAGCATACTGTTATTTTTGCGTTGTTTGCTGTTGCAGCACTGTCAAATATATTCTGTTTACCGGACTGAGTTTTTGCCGAACCGTCAAATATAATGTCTGCCGAAAGGTTCTTACAGCCTGCAAACATACCATAGACTATACCGCTTGTTTCAATTACAAGAGGACTGCCGTCACCTATTTTTTGAAGTTTTTCACAATCCTTGAACATGGTTGTCGAGGTAGTTTCAACTTTCGGGAAATTGGAAACTTCCACAAGGTTCTTACAGCCGTAGAACAGCATATTGGCATTGTCGCAATCGGGAATATTCGTTACAGATTCAAGATTTGTACAATCTCTGAAACAGCCACGAAGTGAACTCAGCTTCACGTTATCCGTAAAGAGTACGGTTTTTATATCCGTCCTGCCCTGGAAAACGGAGTCTGCCTCTGCCTCTTCGCCGTCGCCGAATATGGTAAGGTTGCCTTCCTTGTCAAGCTGATACCATGCGTGGTGTTGACTGTCTATAAATGTGCCGTCCGGTGTAAGTTCGGCCAAACCTGTGGTTTCATTAACTCCAACGGAATAACCGTTTGCTGTACTCTGTGCTATGCTGATAACTTCACCTGTTGCGAGCATCTTATTGTCCTGACTGTCTGCCAAGTATTCCGCAACACTTGTATCAGCTGCACCGCCTGATGTAAATGTACCGCCCTGTATAAAGTCATCGGGTTTTATATCCTGGTCTTCCTGACTTACGGCATAAGTTTTAGCGGCAGCACCGTTTACGGACGAGAACTCACCGCCTGTTACCGTAACTTGCGGTGCGTCACCGTAACTGCTTGAAAATGCCTGGAATACAATTGTATCACCTGTCGGATTGGTACCGTTGGCAATAACGCCTGCCTCATTTTTCTTACCTGTTGCAACAAGCGTGCCTCCCGAAATATTCACTTTACCTGTTCTTGCATATACAACGGTAGGACCTTCAAGGTGTCCGCCTGTAATGTTCAAAGTACCGTCCTGCGGCCAGTAAATCGTTACTTCGTCAACAGATTTTACGGTTGAACCTTCCTCAATGTTCACTACCGAACCCATTGAATAATTATGGTTGCCGGAAATTGCAAAAATACCCTCGGGAGCAGTAACGTTTGCACCCTCACCGATAGTGATAATTGCATTTTCATTGGGAACAATACAGCCGCCCTCAATATTACCGTTGATAAACTTAACAGAGCCGGGTTTTTCCTTGTTATACTGCGTTACCCAATACCATTCGTCAATAGTCAGTGTATGACCGTTCAGGTCAACAGTAACATTGGTATCGTCGCAAAGATACATATAGTTGTTGTAGGAATCGTTGCTGGTATCGGTTGCATAGTCTTTCAAAAGAGTGATAGTATCACCGTCATCTGCCCAGAATACAGCATAAAGAAGGTTATCGTAATAACGTCCTCCGTTGATTGCGATAACATCAGACATAGGAATTGTCCTGCCGTCATACGCTGTTACCGTTTCCTCTTCTGCATTGACAACAAGAGCAGTATCAAATGTCTGTGCTATGGGCTGGAAAGGTACCATGCCGAAACCAAGCGCTGCTACAAGGCTTGCGACAAATATACTTTTCAACAAGCGTTTAGATTCTTTTTTCATAAAAAATGTCCTCCTTTAAAAAAATATTTTATGTATTTTAAATTATAGCACACTTTTTTTCATTTGTCACTACTTTTTTAAAAAAAATTATACATAGGTTATAGTCAAATGTAATAATTTTTATGACATTTATATATACAAAAAGCAGATTTTCCTTTTAACGATTGATTTTTTGTGAAGATTGTATTACAATTTTGTAAACTAAAAAATTTTTCAAGGAGATGACAGACTATGTGGTCAAAACGTTTCAAATCCGCAACTGCACTCATGCTTGCAGGCTCTATTATAGCCGCCATGCCTGTAGTTTCGTCATGTGCAGCTCTTTCGGCAAGTGCTGCTTCAACCGTATCCGCCTCTGCTTCTGCTTCCGAATGGTATTATGATACCGTCAATTCCATTACAGAAGGCGAATATGTATTTTACAATGCCGCCACGAAAACTCTTATGACAGACGTTCTCGACTCAGGCAACAATTCTTTTCCCTCCTACAAGGCGGAAAATCTTGTTTTTCCTGCAAATGCTTCTGACGTTCCGGCAGAATACCGCTACACTATCAAGCCCATCGGAAACGGCTGCTGTTATATCCTGAACAGCAGCGGACTCTATCTCGACATAGTGGGCTACGGCAAACTTCAATTCACTTCCACTCCCTCACCCCTTACATTCCAGATTCAAGACGGCGGTGCTGTACAGGTTGCTGTAAAGAAAACTGTCGGTGACAAAGAATATGCCCTCTCTATGTACAGCGATTCATGGTTTACCGTACACGACTACAGCCAGAACGATTCAGGACAGATTTTTACCCTCATGAAATACAAAGAAAAAAATTCTGCCTCAGTAAAAAAACTTTCCGATTACAATATAGCCAACTATGACACCGACAGGGAATTTACTCCCAAAAGAGTCGGCGATATTGCCGCCTACTCAAAGAATACGTTAAAAATGCGTTTCGGCTTCTCCAACCGCATTGCAACAGGCATTTGGGCAACTCCCGGTGAAAAAATCAAAGTTTATGTTCAGGCTAATGACCTTGACCCCGTTCCCAGTATCCTTTTCACTCAGCACATATCCAACAGCACCGAAATAAAAGAAATTGC
>DBXL01000105.1:0-170 GCA_002309275.1 Ruminococcaceae bacterium UBA1213
ATGATAGACTCCCTTACCTACTGGGCTACGGAATATCACCTTGACGGTTTCAGATTTGACCTCATGGGCATACATGATGTAGATACCATGAATGCCATTCGTGCGGCTCTCGATAAAATCGACCCCGATATTCTCATATACGGTGAGCCTTGGACAGCAGAAGCAAGTCC
>DBXL01000105.1:318-1409 GCA_002309275.1 Ruminococcaceae bacterium UBA1213
GCAGGCTATGAAGAAGCCCTCAAAGGCGGTATTCAGGCGAATTCCACCACAATGGCAGGAGATAGTAAATGGTCTAAACAGCCCTCCCAGACTGTTACATATACCTCCGCACATGATAACTATACCCTTTACGATAAGCTTGTAAAATCATGCAAGGGCGGTTCGGGCTATGGAAACAGATATGACGACCTTGTTGCCATGAATAAACTTGCAGGCGGTATCATTCTCACCTCTCAGGGAATTTCTTTCTTCCAGGCAGGTGAGGAATTCGCCAGAAGTAAATACGGTGATGAAAACAGCTATAAATCATCTACAAGTATCAATCAGCTTAAATGGCAGAATACCATTACTTACAGCGACATTTACGAATATTACAAAGGTCTTATTGAAATCAGAAAGGCATATTCACCTTTCAGGGATCCGACAAATACAAGCAACGGCACAATCTATTTTTCATGGGGAACAGCTTGCCCTGCCAATGTCGTTGCATTCACTATGTATAACAAAATCAATCCAAGCAGCGAATGGAATTTCGTGGCAGTTATCCATAATGCCAACGCCTCTGAAAAGACAGTTACTCTCAAAACTTATGATGATGTAACACTTCCGTCACAATGGGTTATCATCGCAAACGGCACAAAAGCAGGCACAACTTCTCTTGGCACAACCGGCAGTACTGTTACTGTTCCTGCACGCTCCACAATGGTTCTTGTCGATAAAACAAGCTTTGACAATACAAGCCTTGATAAAAAATGCACTGTTACAGTAAATCACATTGTCAACGGTCAGAACTACAAAACCGAAACTCTCAAAGGAAATGAGGGTACATCTTATGCAACTTCTCCCCTTTCCGAATTGACTGCTCAGGGTTATGCCGTTACTTCCACAGGTGCAACAAGCGGTACTTTCTCAAAAGCAGGTGCAACTGTCACCTATACTTATACAATAGACGAATCCAAACTTGGCACAGTTATCCTTAAATATCAAGACGCTGATACAGGTGCTTCCATACACCCCGATGATACAATGAAAGGTCTTATCGGTACACATTACGCTTGTTCTGCCCTTGATATAAGCGGTTATGAATGGGT
>DBXL01000105.1:1452-7466 GCA_002309275.1 Ruminococcaceae bacterium UBA1213
AAATACAGAGCCGTTGAAGAAGAAAATCTCAAAATACACTACTACAATGCAAACAGCTGGTCAGCGGTTTGTATGTACGTTTATAAAGGAAGCGGAACAAGTGCAACTCAACTTTCGGGTGCATGGCCCGGCAAAGCTATGACAAAAGAAAGTGACGGCTGGTATGTCGGTGAAGTAAACACAACAGACAGTGCATTGTTTATCGCCAATAACAACAATGCAGGCAGTCAGGATCCTACGGGTGTAGGCTCAACAGGCTATTCCGTACAGGGTGAAGTGTGGGTTAAATCAGGAAAGGTTTACCCAACAGGTAAAGTTAATGTCACCTACACGACCACAGACGGAAAAACACTTGCAAGCGAAAAACTTTCAGGCATGGCTGACGGCTCAAATAAATACACCACCTCTGCAAAGACTTTTGACGGCTATACCCTTACTGCAACCCCCTCCAATGCGTCAGGCACTTTTGCTCAGGGTACAACAACTGTTAATTATGTCTATAAAGCAAATCAAGTAATTCCTGAAGAACTTAAAAACAACTCCACTCTCTCATCTGAAAATATTAATCTTGGCGATACGGTGACGGCAAAAGGCTCTGCTTCAGGCGGTACTGCTCCCTATCAATATCAGGTAGTCTATAAGAAAACTTCCGATACAAAATGGACTACTGCACAGAATTACAGTTCCAATTCAACTGTTACATTCAAGCCCGCAAGTGCCACAGACTATGATGTATGCGTGAAAGTAAAGGACAGCACAGGCACAGAAATTAAAAAATTCTTTACTCTCCACGTTGCAGGCTTATCAGGCTTTGTCAATACTTCAACCATCTCTGCAACTTCGATTTCTCTGGGCAATACAGTAACTTTGAAGTGCTCGGCGACAGGCGGTGCTTCTCCCCTTAAATATGCCGTTTATTACAAAGCTTCTACCGCTTCAACGTGGACTGTAAAACAGGATTTCAGTACAAATACCTCCGTTTCAATCAAGTTTGCAGGCACAGGCACAAAAAATGTATGCGTAAAAGTAAAAGACGGCTCAGGCATGATTCAAAAGAAATACTTCTCTGTAAAAGTAACGGGCGGTGCATTGGCGAATAATTCCAAAATCTCCGCTACAAGCATTACTCTCGGTGATACCGTGAAATTGACAGGCTCGGCTTCGGGCGGTTCAGGCTCCTATAAATATGCCGTTTATTACAAGGCTTCTTCCACTTCAACATGGAGTACAAAACAGGACTTCAGCACAAATAATTCCGTTTCAATCAAGTTTGCAGGCACAGGCACAAAAAATGTATGTATCAAAGTAAAGGACTCTGCCGGAACCGTCGAAAAGAAATACTTCACTGTAAAAGTAACAGGCGGTGCATTGACAAATAATTCCAAAATCTCCGCCACAAGCATTACTCTTGGAAATGCTGTGACATTGACAGGCTCGGCTTCAGGCGGTTCAGGCTCCTATAAATATGCCGCTTATTACAAGGCTTACTCCGCTTCTACATGGAATACAAAACAAGAATTCAATGCAAACAACTCCATTTCCATCAAGTTCACTGGCAAGGGTACAAAAGATGTATGTATCAAAGTAAAGGACAGCTCAGGCACTGTTGCTAAAAAATATTTCACTGTTACTGTAAAGTAACATATACACTAAAATAAAAGTCCACTGCAATGCCGCACTCTTTTGAAAAGGAGTGCGGCATTGATGTATGCTAAAAAGCCTCGTGCAGTCAATTATTTTTTGTTTATTTGAATAATTGACAACTTAAACAATATAGTATATAATATTACCTTACTATAAATAGCAGAGGTGTGAAATATATAATATGAGTAATCCTGCAAAAAAGATATTTTTGATTGTGACCACTTTTGTAATTATATTATCGCTTGGCATTACCGTGTGCGGCATAGATAAAAACGCACTCCAACAGACAAATCAAAAATTACAGTCTGCCAAAACAGACTTTGAAACGGCGGAAACCAACTATAAAAATGCCGTGTCCGAAAAAGAAAACATTGATAAGCAAATTGCTGAAGAAAAAAAATTATTATCAGAGCTTGAAAGCAAAAACTTTGATAAAGAGATTATCTCCAATTACTCCAAATGGCAGGACACAGCAAACAGCATTCCTGAAAAAGAAAAAAACTATAACGAGTGGAAAAGTAAAGCAGATGATTCCCTTATTGAATATAACAAAGGCTCATTTGGATTTTTCGAGTATGTCGGGGCAGATGATGCACTTAATGCCCTCAGAAACAGCAAATATGCTTCCTATACTCATCAAGGTGATGAAAATGATGCAACAAACCTTGATAATATGAAAATCTCTTTCGACTTCATCAGAAAATGCAATGAACTGAGAATTGCCGAAAAAAACGATCCCCGGACAAACAATCCTCTCAGCACACTCAAAGTTACTGACTACTTAATGGCGGCTGCTCAGGCAAATGCAAATTACTCCCTTACAAATACAAACCATTCAGAACAATTTGAAATAGGCGAAAATATCGCATGGGGCTATAATAACCCTTTTCCTGCTTGGTATGATGACGAAAAAGAAGCCTATCTGTCGGGAAATCCTGACTTTGAAAAAATTGGACACTATATCAATATTGTAAACTCCGAATATTTTACAACCGGCTTTGCCGTTGCAAAGGGCGGCTCATATTCCATAGAACAAGTTCAGACTTTTCTCTGGGAAAATGAAAATTCCATGACCGTTGATGAGTATGAAACACGCTTTATGGAATATTATAATCAGGTCACGGAAGAATACAATAAAATCAAGCCCTCCCTTGAAAAAGCCACCACAGAGCTTGAAACCGCCAAATCCAATGCCGTTGCGTATGAAAAAGACTATAACGAATCAGTTGAAAAGAAAAATAAAAATGCTTCGGAAATATCTGCCAAAAAAACCGAAATATCATCTCTTGAAAAGTCCGCTTCGGAAATGCAGAATAAAATTGACAGCCTCAAAAAAACAAGCAATGAAAAACAAAAAAATTATAATGCTCTCCAAAGAGAATACGACAGCATGAAATTACGTTTTGAGCGTGAACAGTCCGCCCTCTCAAAAGAGGAAAACAGCGGCACTAAAGTTTCCAGCCCCTCGCCTGACAGGCTGGAAGATGAGATTAGTAAAAATGCTTCTTCCACAGATTCTTCAAGCACCCCCTCACAAGTTTCGGATATAAAAACCGATACTTCAAAAGATATATCCGAATCTTACTCAGAAGAAAGTACACAGACTGCCGAAATTTCAAATAATGCCGAAAATTCTGTGAACTGGTCCGCCATATCTGAACAGAACGAAATCAATACAACAGGAATTGTTATTGCAGTGGTATTTTTTGTTGTGATTGCCGTACTCTGCATCGTATTCCTCAGAAGACCTTGACTTTTAAAAAATCGGGTATCCATTTTTTTGGATATGCCCGATTTTTTTATTAAATATATTGAAAATTATTTATTTTCATGTTATAATATTGTCAAATTTATTTTAACGGAGGTAATACCGAATGAAGAAATCATCAAAAATCATGTGCAGGGTGATTGCCGCTGCTATGATTATTTCAATGGCTGCCGGTACGGGCATGACTGCTCCCGTCAGTCAGCTTGTCGGCACAAGCATTACCGTAAATGCCGAAGAATACGGTGATTATGAATATGAAATCAATGACGACAACACCGTGACTATCACCCGTTACAACGGTACAGAAAAAAATGTCACTATCCCTTCACAAATTGACGGCAAACAGGTCACTGTTATAGGTCGCTTCGCTTTTGAAAACAGCAGACAATCTTTACAGTCCGTTGTTATTCCTTCGGGCGTTGTCAGAATCAATGAAAGAGCTTTCCAGTATTGCGAAAAACTGCAGACAGTTACTCTCCCCGAGGGCTTGAAAGTCCTCGAAGATGCTGTATTTGAGTTCTGCTATATGCTCAAAGAAATCAATCTGCCCTCCACCCTTGAAGAAGCAGGCACTTATCAGTTCCAGCATGACAGAAGTCTTTCTTCCGTCACCCTGTCACCAAAAATGACACGCATTGCCGACTGTATGTTCCAAGACTGTAATTCTCTTGAAGAAATCACCATTCCCGACAATATCGAGAGTATAGGAAATTATGCTTTCAACTACTGCCGTAACTTGAAAAAAGTCAATTTCGGTGCAAATACAAAACTGAGATATATCGGACAGTCATTCCAATATACCGCTATGGAAAGTTTCACTCTGCCCGAAAGCGTCGAGGAAACAAACGGCTGGACTTTCTACGGAAACTATCATCTGAAGAACTTCACTTTTAATTCCAAAATGACCGTAATTCCCGACGGATTTCTTGGCGGCTGTATCAGCCTTGAAAATATCGTTATCCCCGACAATATACAGGAAATATACAACAAGGCTTTTGCGGACTGCACAAGCCTTAAAACTGTTACAATAGGCTCGGGTGTCCGCAACATCAACTGGGAGGCATTTAAAAACTGCACTTCCCTCACAGATGTATATTTCGGTTCGGCTCTCGAACATATAGGAGATAATGCGTTTGCAGGCTGTTCAAGCCTTGTGAATTTCCATAATATTCCCGAAAACTATATCACTTTTGACTACTATGTTTTTGAAACGTCAAAATGGTATGCCGAACAGCCCAACGGTGCCGTTTATTTCGGAAATGTCCTTTATAATTACAAAGGCAAAATTGCACAAAATGAAACTGTTGTCATTCCCGAGGGCACTGTATCTTTCAATAAGAATATTTTCGGAGAAAATAAAAATCTGAAATCCGTCACCATTCCCGCAAGCATGGGACAATTTGATTTCCATTATCTCTTTGACGGCAGTGAAAATCTGGAAACTATCACCGTTGCCGAAAATCACCCGAATTACAAATCCATAGACGGTATCGTCTATAACAAAGAGGGTACGGAAATGATATACTGTCCCAGAGGAAAAGCAGGTGCTTTGGTTATTCCCGAGGGTGTAGAATATATCAACGGTGATGCACTGCGTGACTGTACAAAGATAACTTCCCTGACTTTCAGCAAGTCACTCTACGGTTTTACAGCCGAGAATTTCACAACCATGTCATCTCTTACAAAAATCAATGTACCTGCCGAAAATGAATGGTATATATCAAAAGACGGTGTACTTTTCGGAACTGATACGGATAATGACGGCAACAGATACCCGTATCTTCTGTATTGCTGTCCTCCTGCAAAGACGGGGGCTTATACCATTCCCGATACAGTCCGTGAACTTCACTGGTCGGCTTTCACAAATTCCACTAAAATAACATCTCTCAATATTCCCCAATCCGTGCAATGGCTTATGTATTTTGACAATCTCACTACACTTGATTCACTCACATCAATTACCATAGCACAGGACAGCGAATTGGATTACTGTACGGTCAATGGTATTCTTTATAATAAAGATATGACCGAAATGCACTATGTCCCGAATGCAAAAAGCGGGGCTGTAACTGTTCCCGAAGGTGTCGAAACGATTTACGGGGCTTTCTATAACTGCAAAAAGGTCACACAGGTAAATCTCCCTGCATCAGTAAATAAGATATATGAAGATTCTTTCGACAACTGCACAGCCTTGACAAAGTTCACAGTTGCACAGAATAACGAAACTTACAAATCCGTCAATGGTGCTTTGGTTGTAAAAGGCGACAATGACTGGCTTGTTTGTGTTCCAAAAGCAGTGACTGCCTTTACCGTACCCGAAACCATCTATAACCATGACCGTATTAGAGATAATGCTTTCATTAACTGCAACGCCCTTACAACTCTCAATATCGGTGCAGACTTCGATTTCAGCTGGTGGTGGTATTACAATTCACATTTCAATATATGCCCCAATCTCAAAACCGTCAATGTTGATGAAAACAATGTCAACTACAAATCAATCAACGGTGTTGTTTATAACAGTGACGCAGTTGTATTTGTACCGCCTGCTTATGAGGGTGTGCTGAATGTTCCGAAATTCGTTACTTCCTGCTGGGACGGT
>DBXL01000105.1:7655-8269 GCA_002309275.1 Ruminococcaceae bacterium UBA1213
AGCGGTGAATTTGTCATTCCGTCAAGCGTGAAATCTATCAGTGAAAATGCATTTTTCAACTGCTCCAAACTCACAAAAATCGTTGCCAATGATACGATCAGTGACTTCCATGTTGACCTTGCCGGCTGTACCGCTCTGAAAGTGCTTGAAGTTCCCACAAATGTCACCTATATGTATGACAATAATTTTGAGAATATCAGTGAAGATTTCACTATAGAAGGCTATGCCGGCTCTTATGCTGAAAATTATGCAAACTATCACGGCTATACGTTCCATCGCCTTTCCGATGAAATCACTCTCAACAAGACATCTGCTGCAACCGCTGTCGGCAGAACTTTCAAACTCGTTCCCACTATCAAGACAGATTCCACTTTTGACAAAACGGTTACATTCACAAGTGAAAATGCCAAAGTCGCAAAAGTGGCTTCAAATGGCACTGTTACAGCAGTTGCCGCAGGTACGGTTAAAATAACTGCCACAACTGTCAACGGAAAAACGGCTTCCTGTCTTGTAACGGTAAATCCCGCATTGTCGAATATATCCGAAATATCTTCCGACAATATCCTTGTCAACGGCACAACGACCATAACAGCAAAAGCCCTTGACGGTACAGG
>DBXL01000082.1:0-952 GCA_002309275.1 Ruminococcaceae bacterium UBA1213
ATCAAGTCAAGTGCCTTTAATACAATAGGTGTAAACAAAGTAACGGGAAATACTTCGGGACTTAATAAAATAGGGGATTATGCTTTTTCATGGGCGAACAGGACAGGAAATTATGAATTGGATATAACCCTTGATTATCCCGGTGAAATTACAGTAGGCAAAACGATTTTCAATCATGTCAATGCAACAGTCCATATCGGAGATACCACAACATTCAGCAGTACAAAGTTCGGGGCTTCAAAAATCGTTATAATAGAGAGTTTTGGAAGTGAAAATAATCCTTATCAGATATATTCAGTTGATGATTTGGAAAAGTATCTTACTGACAGTCAGTATACAGGAAAGTATATCAAGCTGTATGATGATATAACTCTGAATGAAACAGATGATCTGATGTATCATTTCGGCAAGGATACGGTTATGGTTTTGAACGATCACACGCTTACATTGAACAATGCTGCCCTTTTCATTGATAATTGCTCTTTGACTGTAATGGATAGTATTACAGCAGGTATGATTACAAGTAATTACAAAAGGACTGTTATTGTCAGCGAAACAGGCACTCTTAATATTCTGATGGGGGGCATTATTGAAAACACGAATACCGAAGCCGACAGTGCAGTTATCGAAAACAGGGGCACAACTATGATGGAAAGCGGATATATCAATGGTAAGCATTCCTTTGTAAGCGGCGGCGAGTTCTCAAGAATCAGAATAACTGGAGGTACCATTAACGGTACTTTTCTCGGAAGTATCGAGGGGTTTGAACTTACGGGAGGAGGGGCTTTTTCCTTTGACCCAATTGATTATATTGATAAGACAAAATATGAAACGGTAAAAGTTTTCAACGGATATACGATAGTTAATATTGGTCATACAAGTGGTTTCGCACCTGAAACTATCGGTGGAAATGATGAAGAAAACAATAAAGACACCAATTCAGCGGTATCAG
>DBXL01000082.1:1111-3865 GCA_002309275.1 Ruminococcaceae bacterium UBA1213
TTTGTTCTTTTTAATGGGGTTTACAATTTTCGCTTGCAGTGTAAGTTAATGTACGTTTTGCACGTAAACTGTAAATTAATTTACATTTCGGAATTGTATTGCAAATTGTTTTTAACAAAAATTTATATTATGATATAGTCACTGTAAGAGAAAAACAAAAAAATAAAAAAGGGGGATATTTATGGATTACATAATGGAAACTGACGGACTTACAAAAATATATGGTTCAAAAGCAGCAGCAGACAATATCAATATCCATATCCGTGCAGGAGAAATATATGGTTTGATTGGTCGTAACGGTGCAGGAAAAACTACAATTATGAGAATGTTAAGCGGTCTTTCATCTCCAACCAGGGGAACATTTACACTGTTCGGAAAAACAGGAAATCAGGCCCGCAAGGAAATGAAAAATGTCGGGGTTCTTATCGAACATCCCGGACTTTATCCAAGCCTTTCCGCATATAAAAACCTCAAAATCAAGGCAATCGCTATGGGCTGTGATACGAAAAACGGATATATTGAAAATTTGCTGGAATTGGTCGGGCTTGAAAATGTCGGAAATAAGCCGTGCGGTTCATTTTCACTCGGTATGCGTCAGCGTCTTGGCATAGGCTTGGCTTTGGTGGGTGATCCGAAACTGATAATACTTGATGAGCCGATAAACGGTCTTGATCCGCAAGGTATCGTTGAGGTAAGAAAAATGCTTGCACAGCTCAGAGACGAGAAAAAAATAACTGTCATGATTTCCAGCCACATTCTTGACGAACTCGGAAAATTGGCGGATTCATACGGAATTGTCCATGAGGGCAGGTTGGTAGATGAATTCACAACAGACGAGCTTCATAAACGCTGCGGAAAATATATTTCCGTCAGGACAGACGATAATGAAGAAGCCGAAAAAGTCCTGAGAAAAGCAGGATTTAAAGAAATTGTTGCTGACAATGACGGATTTATCCGTATCAGCGAAAGACTTGATGATGTAAAGATGGTTGTAAAGAAGTTGGTTGAGGCTGATATAATTCCAAATCATGTCAGCGTATCAGATGTTTCTCTGGAGGATTATTATTTGAGCGTTACAGGGGGTAAGCACAATGGGTAAACTGATAAAAATGGATTTTTACAGGCTTTTCCAGTCAAAGACGTTTTGGATATCGGCAGCCGTTATGTTTTTATTGCAGGGAATCACGTCATTTTCTATGCCTATACTGCAAAAAAATCTTTTGAAATTTGCTTCCGTACCCGTAGAGGATGCAAATGAACTGTTTGACAGCAAGCTTTCCGAAATATTTTCTTCTCCTATGATGTCGTTCTTTATGCTTATTATGTTCATATCTGCAACAACATTTCTTTTTGCGGATATAAGGGACGGCTATATCAAAAATTTTGCAGGTCAGATAGCAAGAAAAGGCTATTCTGCCATATCCAAATTTATTGTAGTTTGTGTACATAATGCTGTTTTTATGCTGCTGGCTTTGTCGGGAAATATTCTGGGTGTACTGCTTTGTCCCGATGCCTCTTTGATAGTTGATGCGGCAGTTGGTTCGGGAATTGTTGTGTTTTTTGTAAAACTGATGCTCAGCTTTGCGATGACAT
Organism: Ruminococcaceae bacterium UBA1213; assembly: GCA_002309275.1. Taxonomy (GTDB): domain Bacteria; phylum Bacillota; class Clostridia; order Oscillospirales; family Acutalibacteraceae; genus UBA1213. The sequence continues at coordinate 2,705 of DBXL01000082.1, forward strand.
CAATTATATTGTTCCTCACGACAGGTTTGCGTAATAAGACGCTTGCAAGTGTAGTAGGTGTACTTTTCAGCGTAAGTGCTTTGGGACTTCTTTATATGGCTCTCAATCAGCTTCTTTCTATGGTTGGCGTTAAAGATTTTGATGTTTCCAACTATGCCCCCGACCAGTTGTTCGGTTCACAGTTTGATACTGCCGCTGTTGGTGCAGTTATCAATGCAGTGATTGTTTCGATTGTATTTATTGCTGTATTTGTGGGTTTGACCGTGGCGATTTTCAATAAACGTGATGTAAAATAATTTAAGGAGATGTTTGTTATGAAAGAAAAAAATGTAAAAGGTATCATTGGTTTGTGTTTTGGTCTGCTTGCCATTGTGTTTGCAGCACTTTCGATGATTCCGATGACAAAGCTCACAGGCATGGGACTTAACGGAGAAGTTTCATTTTTCGGTCAGATAAATGTAGTATTTTCATTGTGTGTTTTGGTTTCGGCTGTTATAGCCATTATATTCGGGGCAATGTCAAAAAAGGATGCCGATAAACCCGGCCCGAGAAAGTCAGGAGTTATCATAGGGATCATTTTTATTATCATAGGTCTGATTACTTTTGGTATTACAAGTTCTTTCTCTGCAATTACAGAATATATCAACAGTGACGGCAGGACAGGAGTTATTGCTGAGTCAGTAAAAGATAATCCCGAGCAGCAGAAACAGATGGATGATGTTGTCAAAGTATTTAAAGACAGTGTAAAATAAAAGCAATTTGCACAAGTTGGACAATATTTTATTGTTAAAAAAGGAGAAATTTGTTTTTTAAGGCTATTTTGAAGCATATTTGTTGGATATTAGTTGGACATGGTATGTTATAATAATAAAAAATTATTTCAGGAGGTTTTCAAAATGAAAAGTTCAAAAAAGTTTATGGTAAGAGTACTGACAGCAGCACTTGCATTGTCAATGGTCGGCGGTACAGCTATCAGTGCAGCGGCAGTCGATACGGTTGATACGGATTATGAAATTGTTGATACCGTGGATATGGGTGAAGATTCTGATGACCTTGACAGCGGAGAAGTTCAGATACCGAGTGCAGTTAAGGGATTAATATCCAATCTTCTCTCCAACCGTCGTTTGCCGAAAATACTCAGTGATGAAATCAAAGCGGAAT
>DBXL01000110.1 GCA_002309275.1 Ruminococcaceae bacterium UBA1213
AGGCATTATCGGTGAAAGTCGTTTCTGAAATGCTTAAGCCAAAGGCTAATGTTTTTGTGGATACTACTCGTGAAGATGTTATTGATCTAACAGATCTTGTTGAACATAAAATTAATGCAGAGGATTTCTTTTCGCAAAACTTCCAAACAGAAGGAATGAAAGTTTTATTAGATACTGCATTTCAAAGATTTTGTGGTGAATCAAATACTGGTGTAATAAAACTTACACAAGCAATGGGTGGCGGTAAAACACACAATATGGTTGCTCTTGGTCTTTTAGCAGAAAATAAAGAAATGCGTACCAAAATCTTCGGCAATAAATATGAGAAAGCCGGATATATATCTGTTGTTGCATTTTCAGGCAGAGAAACTCCTGAATTTGGAATATGGGGTGCTATTGCAGAACAGCTTGGAAAAAGGGAATTTTTTAAGGATTACTATATGCCACTTAGTGCTCCGGGTGAAAGTGCGTGGATAAATCTTTTAAAAGGACAGAAAGTTCTCATATTATTGGATGAATTACCTCCTTATCTTGAAAATGCCAAGTCTAAGACTGTTGGTAATTCTGATTTAAGCAAAGTAACAATAACAGCATTATCAAATTTGTTTGTAGCTATTGGTAAGCAGCAGCTTTCAAATGTATGCCTTGTTTTTTCAGACTTAAATGCTGCCTATGAGTCAGGTAGTGATTTGCTTAGAAGTTCATTTCGTGAACTTGAGCAAGAAGCTAATCGAGTTGCACTTGAAATTACGCCTGTGAATACGCAAGGTGATGAAATTTTTAATATTCTTAGAAAACGTTTATTTGAAGATATAAGTCCTGAAAGTAATTTTAGTTATTTTGAATGTCAAAATGAAATAGCTATGGCATTTAAGTCATCTGTTGAATTTTCAAAAAAAGCAGGATATACCTCATATAAACCTGAAGCAGTTTTTCGTGGCATATCGTCTTCGTATCCTTTCCATCCTTCTATCAGAGATATTTATGCAAGGTTTAAAGAAAACCAGGGATTTCAGCAAACTCGTGGAATGATACGACTTATGCGTCAAATTGTAAGATATTTTTTTGAATCCGGAGAAGCTGATAAAAAATATCTTATCAATGTGTTTGATTTGGATTTGAATAATGATAAGATGTTCAGCCTTATCAGACAGATAAAACCCTCCCTTGATGAAGCAATTACACACGATATAGCTCAAGCAGGAAAGTCAATAGCCGAACTGATTGATGAGGAAAATTCATCAAGCAATAGTGTTGCACAACAAACAGCAAAATTGATTCTTATGTCTTCTCTTTCCACTGTTGCACATGGACAGCTGGGACTTACTGAACAAGAAATTTTCGGTTTTCTTAGTGAACCTGAAAGAGAAATAAATGAAGTCAAGATAGCACTTGAGGCATTGCGTACACAAGCTTGGTATATCAAATCTGATAATCGTGGTCGCATTTATTTTCAGAATACAAAAAATATGATTGCTGAAATGAATACACTTGTTGATTCATATACCAATGAAAATGCTCGAAATGAATTAAGAAAAATACTTGAGGAGTCGTTTAAGCCGAAGTTAAAAAACTGTTACGAAATTGTCCAGGTGCTTCCTGCAATAGATGAGATTAAACTTGATACAAATAAAATTACTTTGGTTATTTTTGAGCCATATCCCGGAAATGGACTTCACCCTGATCTTGTTGAATTCTATAAAAATATTTCAGAAACAAATCGTGTAATGTTTTTGTCAGGACAACGTGATTTGATGGAAAAACTTTACATAAACAGCAAAAAACTCAAAGCCATTCAGGAAATCGTCAGAGGAATGAAAGATGAAGGTATTTCTGCATCAGATCAACAATATAAAGAAGCTGAAGCACAGAGTGCAAAAGCTTTGCAGGCTCTTTATTCGACGATTCGTGAAACCTTTGTGATATTATATTTTCCCACAAGAATAGGCATAGAATCTGCCGAATTAAAATTTGAATTCAAAAATAATGAATTTAATGGTGAAGAACAGATTATTGCCTGCTTGCGAGATAATCAAAAATATGAAGATTTTACCAATGATGATCAGAAGCTTGAAACTTTAAGAAAAAAATGCGAAAAACGCATTTTTACAACACAATCAATGACATATTCTCAAATAAAAGACAGAGCAGCTTCAACACCGGAATGGCAGTGGCTGCATCCAAATCAGATGGATGTCTTGAAAAAGTATTGTCTTACAGTTGACAAATGGCGTGAAGTGGAGGGTTATTTAGTCCAGGGACCATTCAAAAAAGATCCCACATCAGTAAAGGTAGAACAAATCGGATATGATGAAAAAACATATCAGTTCACTTTGAGGGTAAAGGGTATTGGCGGTACTGTTTATTATGATGTTGGTGCTGCACCTACAACCGCTTCAACCGAACTGAAAGACCAGAATTTTTCAACCAATGAGCCGTCTTTGAATTTTGTTTGTATAGATAATACGAATGATCGTGAAACGGGTGAAATTGAAACATTTATCGGAAAACCTATAACCAAGTATGGAGAAAGAAATTCCGGTAACGGTGTATTTATATCCTTTGTTACACACCCGAAATATACTATAAAATATACAACAGACGGAAGCGAGCCAAAAGAAAATGGCGGTATTTATAATACGGAATTCCGTTTGCCTGATGAAAGCAGATTTGTTCGCTATGCTGTAATGTATGGTGACTATGTCATTGAGGAAAAGAGTTTTTCTGTCGATACAACTCAAAAAGAAAAGAAGATAAATATTGATCCTAAAAAACAGGTTACTTTGAAATTCGGGAAATCAAAATCATTTGATGATACGGCTTCAAGCTATAAGGAATTGAGTGACCTTGAAAGGTTAGATAATGTTTCAATAAAAGGATCGTCTGTTTATATGGAAGATAAAAACAATAGAGATTTGTACATAGAGCTTACATCCGGTATTCCCTGTTTGGCGGGCAATCTTAAAAAAATTATTGACAATATCCGTACAATTAATTTTGCGGATAACAGCGATGTTACAGTTACGTTGAGTTATGATGAACTTGTTTTCACATCAGGAGAGCTTTTCTTACAGTGGATTGACCTCAATAAATACGATATCAATACTCTTGCAAGGAACGGAGAGATCATACAGTGAGCAAGAAAAAATATTATGGTTTTGGCTTTGATCCCCAAGACAGTGTAAATCATTTCTATGTTATTATCCCCGATTCCAAAAACGAAGAAGTAGAAGTTTACGAAAGATTTCAATGGGACGAAGCAGAAGAACAAAATCTTTCAAAAAAAGATATTCTTAAATTCAGAATTTCCCGTTATAAATGGGGCAAAATTTCAAAAGACGTTACAGCAGAATTTAACGGCAGATTAAAAAAAGAAAATAAAAATACCGGCAGATTTTTAGTCGGTGCTACTCCCGTTGAAAAGCTCATGGGTAAAGAGCTTATGGTGCTTTTATGGGGAATAGAAGACTGCGATCCGGCTGAAATTCCGAAAGCAATCCGAAATTGGAAAGGCTTGCTGCCGGAGGAGCGTTGGTGGTTATATACTATGACCAATGCAAGCACAGGACAAATAAACGATCACGGACGGGGTTGGCGAATGGCATTAAGATATGCCCTTTGTGAAAATCCTGTTACTTACACATCAGAGCAGTTAACGCTCGATGGTTTCTCGGAGGACAATGATGAATACTGATATATCATTTATTGAACAGCAGTTTCCTGTCAGTAAAGTGAGCAAGGAAAGCTATAAAGAGCGTAAGTCTTCACAGGGACAAACCATAACCGGTCTTGGAAAATGGTGGGGACGAAAACCGCTGATACTTGTCAGAGCAGCCATTATCGGCTGTCTTATGCCTGTCAGCAGTGATCCGAAAAAGGATACCGAAATATTCTTGAAAATTCTTTCAATGGACAAAACAGGACTTGATGACAGAAAAATTAAAAAAATGGCTGTTGCAAGGTTATATGAAATTGCAAGTCAGAGCAAGCATTTCCGCAAGTATCTTAATGAGTGGTTTATTATCGAAGAAGGAAAGCCAAAATTCAGGGACGGAGTTGACAAAGATTCCATAGAATTGAGATTGTTCAATACTCTCAGCTATGATGAAAGGCTCGAATATTGCTGCCGTCCCGAACAGCTTGAAAATATCCGTGAATCAAGCTGGCAGGAGATAAATGAACATTTGGGAACAAATTCACATTCCATTCCCGAACTTATAGAACAGTTGTCTGTTAAGCGTTACGGAAAAGTGATAACGGTTGGGGATTGTTTTGCGGGCGGTGGTTCAGTTCCTTTTGAATCTGCAAGGATAGGCTGTAATGCTTATGCTTCCGACCTTAATCCCATATCAGGTTTGCTTACTTGGGCTGATTTGCATTTATGCGGAGCCTCTGACTCGGAAATTCGTCAGATTGAATCATTTTTAAGACGTGTATATAATGAAGTGGATTCGGAAATAAGAGAATTAGGTATTGAATACAACGAAAAATATGACCGTGCGTTATCTTACTTGTATTGTGTTGAAACAGATTGTCCGGAATGTGGCTGGAGAATACCGCTTCTTCCCTCATTGGCAGTAGGTATCCGTGCAGGTCGTGTTATTGCGGAATTAAAGGAAAACAACGGCAGGTATGATATTTTGATACATAATGATGTAAGTGTTTCGCAGCTTTCAGACGCACAAAAAACGGGTACTTGCAAAAACAATTCCCTGTTTTGTCCGCATTGTAAAAAGTCAACTCCGATAAGTTCCATAAGACATGATACCATTGATGAAAACGGCAATACAATTTATGGCTTGCGTAAATTGGGAAAAGATGAATTTGAATACCGTGAAGATGACGTTTATCACGAAAGATTATATGCAGTCCGTTATGAACACATTGAAATGGTGAACGGCAAGCCGAAAACCTCACGCTATTATACAGCACCGTCAAAGCGTGATTTGGAAAATGAACAAAAAGTACACGACATTGTAGCGGAAAATTTTTCCGATTGGCAGGAAAAGGGTTATATTCCCTC
>DBXL01000176.1 GCA_002309275.1 Ruminococcaceae bacterium UBA1213
ACATTGATCCGCCCTACAATACGGGAGAGGATCGCATTTACAGAGATAATTTCACACTGACAGAAGAAGAACTTGCGAAATTATCGGGTGATATTGATGAAAATAATGTTCGCTTGCAAAAAAATCCCAAAGACAGTTCAAAGTATCATACGGTTTTTTTTAATAGTATGTATGTCAGATTAAGAATTACAAAAGAATTATTATCTGGAGATGGAGTAATATTTATTTCTATTGGTCAAGAAGAACTTAGTAGTTTAATCAGTATTTGTAATTTAGTTTTCTCCGAATCTAATAGGGTAGGGATTATTTCAAGGGTTATGAAAAGTGGAGGAAATAAAGGGCAGTATTTTTCTCCTAATATAGAATATATTGTTGTATATGCTAAAAACATCTCAGACTTGGGACATTTTAGAGAGCCATTATCTGATGATATTATTAAGACATATAACCATACAGAAACTGATGGTATCAGAAAAGGCGAACGCTTTACTATAAAAGGATTATGCCAACCGGGATTGGGTAATAGAGTTAATCAAAGATATTGGATTCAAGCACCTGACGGAAGTTTCTTGATTCCAAATGGTGTAAATTTTCCTAAACCTATAGCAGAAGGGAATAAAATAATTCCATCTGATGAAGATACTTGTTGGAAATGGACATACGAAAGATATAAAGAAGAAAAAGAAAAAGGCAATATTTTTTTTCATAAAAGCAAGAGTGCGACAGCTTTAGTTGACGAAAAAGGCAATATTGCGAAATGGAATGTATTTAACAAAATATGGTTAGCTGACCGTGAGGAAGAAGGTCGAGTTCCTATTGATTTAATAACAAAATGGGAAAACAGACTGAGCTCAAATGAAATGAAAATCTTAGATATTCCTTTTAATTTTGCAAAGCCAACTGAACTAATGAAATATTTGATTTCTCTTGTTGAAAACAATAAAGACATGATTATTTTCGACTTTTTCTCTGGAAGTGCCACAACCGCCCACGCTGTAATGCAGCTGAACGCTGAGGACGGCGGAAACCGAAAATATATAATGGTACAATACCCCGAAGTGTGCGGAGAGAATACCGAAGCCGCAAAAGCAGGATATAAAAACGTATGCGAAATAGGCAAGGAACGCATACGCAGAGCCGCTAAGAAAATACACAATGATAACCCAAATGCAAAGTTTGATGACGGCTTTAAGGTCTTTGAAGTGGCTGATACCAACATAAAATGGAATACCGTCAATGATGAGGATATCACCTCTTTGAACGAAATGGACTACGGCACCGACAAGGACAGAATAGACTTTACAAAAGGCTATACCGATATTGATGTGGTATATGAGATAATGCTCAGGCAGTATAATATACCGCTTTCCACTCCTGTCGAAAAACTCCCCCAAGTCAGCGACAGAACATACATATTTGCTGATGCCGTTGTGGTATGCCTTGAACCCGAAATATCAACCGAACTGATAGAAAAATTGGCGGCTGTTGAGCCTACTCCGGCGAAATTTGTTCTCCGTGACAGTGCCTTTAATGATGATATCGAACTGAAAGATGTATCGTTCCGCAGGCTTTCCTCACTTATCAGAACTCATCAGACCGAAGAAGAACGCAAAAGCAAATATAACAACTATGTTGTTGAGTTTATTTAATGTTAAAAATGCATAAAAAATACTGTTTAAATTCGTTAAAAATGCCTATTCATTTTTCCTTGAAAATAGTATATAATATTAACTAAGGAAAGAACCTTAGGTGGGCTGACACCTTAAAATCTGATTGTAGTGCCGGACGTATGAGCCGGAGCGTTGGCAGGCAACAGTAAAACCTGAGAGCAATATCGGACACATGAGCCGAAGCGTTGGCAGACAACTGAAAAATCAGTCGTTAAAGGGAGGTTATAAGCTCTGCGGAGTTTAACCTCCCTTTAAACATTTTTGGAGGACTTATGGAAAAAAAAGAATCTATAAAAATTATCGTGAAATGTGCCAATATCTACAAAACTTCATTGCTGAATAACAATGTGATGTTTGTATATCATGATAGACAGAATGACAATTATAATTTTTTTGAAGCAGCTTTTATACCGGGCAATTTTTGCCACATGACAGGGGTAGTTTGTAAAGAAGGATTACGCCCCAATGATTTTTTTAACAAATGTATCAGTCACCGTTTGAAAGAGGATGATTTTGAGTTCAGAGAGGACGGAACAACCGAAATGAAATTGTCCGTTTTACCCGAAGTTATCAAAATACATACTTCATCAAGAATGACCGGAACTTATGCAGGTACAGGATTGAATCTATATACCGACAGGCTTGCCGGAGGTACAAACGGGTGCATGGGTTTCAAAAAAGATGAAAGTACAGATTACTATGCCCCGAATACTGTATTAAAGCAGGATATCCGTAATGTGACGTATGACCCTCAGCATCGTATAGTTGCGACTTTTGTTAAAAAAATCACAGATGATAAATACAATGTGTTGAGCTATACTGCTAAAAAGTTCGACATAAGCGAATTGACAATGGTTACGGAAATTTCTCAAAAAGTAGATTTTACTCAAATAGAAATGTGAGATAAATATATGGAAAAAATAAAATTTCAAGTAGAGAAACTTGACTATCAGGAAAAGGCGGTAAACTCTGTAATAGATTTGCTCAGCGGTGTGGACAGGCAGTCTGTCAGCAGTATTTATTCTACTGCAAGAAAACAGCAGACTTTTTATAATGCCCGTCCCGAAGCGAATGTGCGTTTCAGTTCCACAAGCAGATTGCTGAATAATCTCCAAAACATACAGTATAAAAACGGCTTATTCAAGGACATTTCGATTGTCGGCTCTGTACCGCAGTTTACAATAGAAATGGAAACAGGTACAGGCAAGACCTTTGTATATCTCGAAACGATATTACGCCTTTGGAGTGAGTTTGGCGGACAGTTCAAAAAGTTTATCATTGTTGTACCGTCAAATCCGATTCTTTTGGGCGTGAAAAAGTCGATAGAAACATTTGCGGACTATTTCAAGCCAAAGTTCAATAATATTGACCTGACAAGGCATTTCTTTGTATTTGATAAGAATGTATCCCCCGAAACAGTCACTTCAAAATTGATTGAAAGCACCGACCTTTCGATTATGATAATCACAAACCATTCTTTCAACAAGGAAAGCAACCGTCTGAGAAAAGAAAGTGAAAGTGGTGTTGTCATCTGGGACGATATAAAGGATATTGCTCCCATTATCATCATAGATGAACCGCAGAAACTTGATGGTGACGGTAAAAAGCCTACCGCCTCATTAAAGGCGATTCTGGAATTGAATCCGCCTATGATACTCCGTTACAGTGCAACGCACAAAAACTTGTATAATCCTGTTTTCAAGCTTGATTCATATGACGCATACCATGAAAAACTTGTCAAGGGTATCAAAGTTACCACGATACACAGCCTTACACCAAAAAGTTTCCCCTATGTAAGATATGTAAAATTTGATAAAAATAATTGTCAGGCAATCATTGAGATATTCCGCAAGGAACAGGGCAAAGACATCAGATGTATGAAATTCAGTGTTGAAAACAATGCATCTTTGGAAGAACTTTCGGGAGGGCTTTCGCAGTATCATAATTGGTATATATCGGCACAGCCCCGCATGAATGACGAATTAAAAATCAGCACCGATACAGGCGATAATTTATATATTGCGGAGGGCAGGAGTAATGATGAAGTTGACCATGATGTAGCAGTCGAAAAGCAAATGGAAATTGCTATAAAGGCACATATCAAGAAACAGGCTGAAATACTCCAAAGCGGAAAGAAAATCAAGGTATTGACATTATTCTTTGTTGATTCGGTCGGCAAAGTCAGAAGTAATGACGGTGACGGCAGAGGTGTCTATCTGAAAATGTTTGACAGGGTGTTTGAAAGAATACGTTCCGAGTCCAATCTGATAGAACAATCTGTATTAAATGAATATCCGAAAGAATTTTCTATTCTGAATCCCGATACACCCGTTGCAAGTATCCGTGAAGGATATTTTGCTGTTGACAAAAACCATAAAGCAGTTGATGTAGAGGGTTGGAACAGTGATATTCCGGACGAAGAAATATCTTTGAAAGCAAAGGCACAGGAAGATGTTGACAGAGGCATTGACCTTATACTGAATAAAAAAGATGAACTTATCAGCTTTGATGAACCGTTGTCTTTTATATTCTCACATTCAGCTCTGCGAGAAGGCTGGGATAATCCGAATGTATTTGTACTTGTTACGATTAAAGAAACGGGCAGTGATATAGCAAAGAAACAGGAAGTTGGCAGAGGACTGCGTTTGCCTGTTGATATTAACGGTGTAAGATGTCGTGAAAGTTCCATTAACGAGCTTACAATCGTTGCCAATGATTATTATGACCATTTTGCCGATTCATTGCAGGACGATTACAATGCTTCATCAGGATTTAATAAAGAAGAAGTAACAGCCGATATAATCAAACGGACCATGATTGATGCGGGAATACCGCAGGAAAAAATAGAGGCTGCTTATGATGCCTTTAAGCATGAACTTTCTTCGTCTGATTATGTCAAGGTCGATAAATCCGGAAAAATCATTATGCAAAAGTCTGATGAAGATTTCAAAAACATTCAGTTTAACGATCCGATACTTATAGAACACGCTCAGAAGATAAAAGAATCTTTTATAAAGGCAATGAAAGATAAAGGCAGCAAAAAAATCGAAATTGCAAATGGTGATGAGGAACCTTTTAAAAATGATGTGCAGAAATATATCAATGAAAGTACTTTCTGTTCTATGTATCAAAAACTTCTTGCAATACTTCAAAAGCGTTCTGTATATAGGTATAAACTCGACAAAGATGAATTTATCACAAGCGTAACACGGGAAATTGAATATCATTTGAGGAGAAAAAACGATTTTATACAGTTTGAGGTAACAAAAGCTGAAGTTGATTTTAATGATTCCCGTAAGATGAAAATGTCCGGTGTTCAGAAAATAATTGAGGACAGCGAAAACCACACGATTACCTATGAAGCAAGACCGTTATTTGATCTTGTGAATATCATTATGGCAAATACAATGCTGCCGAGATTGGCAATCATAAGAATTATCAACGGATTGTCTGATAATGCAAGGAATAAAATAAATAATCAGGATTATCTTGAAGAAGCAATAAAGATTATAAATAACAAACTGAAGGAATTCAAAAGCAGAGAGTTTGTTACAGCCGAATTAATAGATGGTGTATCCATTTTTGAAAAAGATATTTTCGAGGTAGATAAAATTGTCAATGAATCTGAAATAAAGTATCTCTTTACACCAAAACCGTCAAATAGAAGAGCAATGAATCTAAAATATAAATTTGACAGTAAAGGAGAGCTTGAATTTGCACAGGCACTTGATGAAGATCCCAACGTACTTCTCTATACAAAACTCAAAAAAGGCGGATTTGTGATTGAAACTCCTGCCGGAAACTATTCACCCGACTGGGCTATTGTATATCAAAAGACTAAAGAAACTTTTGCAATGTACTTTATAGCCGAAACGAAATGGGATAAAGAAGCAGGTGAACTTACAGAAGATGAATGCATAAAAATCAAATGTGCAGCAAAACACTTTGAAGCAGTTAATCAGAATATCAGCGAAATAGTGAAGTATGCATGGGTAAATTCCTATAAAGATACAACCAAAGGGCAGCCGTTCCCGCAAATATTCATTGATGAGCGTTATGCAGATACACTTCCTATAGAAAGAACATTTGTTTGAAATGATAACCTAAGTGAATTATACTTCACTTTCTACGAAACAAAAACAAGCAGCAAGCATTGAACGGTAACTGTTCAAACTTGCTGCATTTTTTCTTATATCTATAAATGAGCAAATTTGAAA
>DBXL01000157.1:0-1037 GCA_002309275.1 Ruminococcaceae bacterium UBA1213
ATTATCAAAAACGGCGGTTCTCTGACAATAAAGACAGACTCCGATAAAGATGATATGCTTGTACTTGACGGTCAGCTCCAGACTTATTACAGAGCTTTCACCCTTTCAGGCAATTCTTCCCTTACTCTCGGCAAAGGCGTTACTGTCAGACGCTTCCGCAAGGATAATGCAGGTGCTGCTATACACAGCACAGGCTCAACCGTCAATTTGCAGGGCTGTATCATTGAATTCAACTACTCCACATACGCTACTGTCTGCATTACAGGCGGTTCTACCCTCCATTCCTCCAACGGCACTGTATTCCGTCAGAACCGTACAGACTATTCAAGCTCCGCATTCTACACCTATTCCTCNNATGACAGGGCTTATATCAAAGATACCGCCATGTACAAGAATTTCAGCAACCATCAGGCAACAGGCTCTACTATCTATGTAAGAGGCGGTTATGTTTCCATAGGAAACGGTACTTCTATCAATTCCAACATTACCGACTGGTATAACATTCACGGTGCAATGTATATCAGAGCCGGTTCAAAAGTTGAATTCTCCGGCAATCTCAACATTAACGACATGGTGACAACAGAAGAAAAGCTCTCTATCAATCCGCAAGTTTCAGGTATTCTTAATGTAAGAACCGAACTCGATTATGCCGATTCCGGAACTCCCCTTGCAGTACCCACTTCGGGTTCTTTCCCCAAGAGCATAACAGATGTTGTAAAATACAACAACAACTCCTATTATATTGTCAATGATGTAAATGCCCTTACTATCAAGAAGTGGCTGCCCCTTGTCAATAACTCGACTATCTCTGCAACCTCAATCAATCTCGGCAATTCCGTTACGGTAAAGGCTGCTTCAACAGGCGGTACAGGCTCTTACACATACGCTGTATATTACAAGAAATCTGCCGATACAAAGTGGACTACCCAACAGGATTTCAAAGCTAATGCAAGTATATCTGTAACCCCCGCAAATGAAGGCAAATATAATATCTGCGTAAAAGTAAAGGACAGTGCAGGCACGGTTGAAAAGAAATA
>DBXL01000157.1:1124-25545 GCA_002309275.1 Ruminococcaceae bacterium UBA1213
CAGGTACTGCAAAAGGCGGTGCAGGCTCTTATACATACGCTTTCTTCTACAAGCAAAAGGCTCAGACAAAATGGACTACAAAACAGAATTTCAGTACCAAAAATTCCACAGTCATCAAGCCCGCAAAAGCAACAGATTATGATGTATGCGTAAAGGCAAAGGATAAGGCAGGCACCGTTGTAAAGAAATACTTTACAGTCAAAGTAAGAATGCCTGTTTCCTTCAATGTCACCGTTCCCACAACTGCCAAACTCGGAAATACCATTCCCGTAAAGGTCGATGTATCGGGCGGTTTGGAACCCTATACATGTGCTTTCTACTACAAGAAAACAAGTGATACCAAATGGGTGACAAAGCAGGATTTCAAAAACAACTATTCCGTTGCCATAAAACCCGCCAATGTTGCCGAATATGAAATATGCGTAAAAGTAAAGGACAGCGTAGGCACTGTTTACAAAAAATACTTCTATGTAAAAGTTTCCAAGTAATCCAAAACCCTAAAACATTAAAAACTCCCTGTTCAGTCCGAACAGGGAGTTTTTTCAATTCAATGCTTCCTTGCAAAGTTCTATTAAATCATCAAATGTATTAAGAGTGCCTGCCTTTTTTCTGAGAGATGCTGCACCATGTATGCCTTTAAAATACCATGCAGCGTGTTTTCTTGCCTCTTTCATGCCGATAACTTCACCTTTATATTCACATAACTTCTGTATGTGCCTTAAAAGAACAGCTATCCTCTCTGTATTCGACACTTCAAGCGGTACTCTTTCATGTTCCGTAAGCATATTTATTTCACGGAATATAAACGGATTTCCCAAAGCCCCTCTGCCTATCATCACTAAATCACAGCCCGTTTCTTCCAGCATTTTTACGGCAAGATATGCATTTGTAATATCACCGTTGCCAATAACGGGAATTTTTACAGCCTGTTTGACTTGTTTTATAATCTCCCAGTCAGCCGGCGGCATATATTGTTGTTGTCTTGTTCTTCCGTGAACGGCAACGGCACTTGCCCCAGCCTGCTCACATATCTTTGCCACCTCAACGGCATTCACAGAGTTATTGTCCCAGCCTTTTCTTATCTTCACCGTAACAGGCACGTCAACTGCATTTTTGACAGCTTCCACTATCTTTCCGCATAAATCGGGATTTTTCATCAGTGCCGAGCCTGAGCCATTCAATGCAATTTTCGGTGCAGGACACCCCATATTGATGTCTATAATATCGGGCTTGAATTTCAAAGAAATTTCCGCTGCCCTTGCCATGACATCAGGCTCATAGCCGAAAAGCTGTATTGCACACGGTCTTTCTTTGTCGGACATTTCAAGCAGTTCAAGCGACTTGTCATTATTATATGTAATTCCCTTTGCACTGACCATCTCGCCCACAACATAAGCCGCTCCGAAATCCACACATAATTCCCTGAAAGCCCTGTCGGCAACGCCTGCCATTGGTGCAAGTGCCGCAACTCCATTTATCTCAACATTTCCTATTTTCATAAATCCTCCATAATCAATTAGCAATTAGCAATATGCAATGTGCAATGTGCAATGTGCAATGCGTTGTGACCGCAAAATATAATTCCTCATTCCTCATTCCTCTTGATTTTCTCCCAATAGGATTTATAAGCCTGTTCATTTTTATTGAGTGACGGTTCATAATAGACCGTTCCAACGAGGTCATCGGGCATATACTGCTGTTGTGTCCAGTGATTTGGGTAATCATGCGGATATAAATAAAACTGCCCTTTATTTTGAACGTCGTCACCGTCATAATGCTTGTTTTGAAGCTGTCGGGGAAAGCCCTTTCCATAGCCTTTTTCAATGTCCTGCATAGCTTTATTTATCGCCATATATGCGGAATTGGACTTAGGCGACTGTGCCACAAGTATAACGGCATTGGCAAGAGGTATTCTCGCCTCAGGCAAGCCTACTGCTAAAGCCGTATCAACAGCGGCTTTCACTATGGGAATGATATTGGGATTGGCAAGTCCGACATCTTCACTGGCACATACCAGCAATCTTCTGCACGCTGACGGCAAGTCACCTGCCGAAAGTATTCTTGCTAAATAGTGGATAGATGCGTCAGCGTCAGAGCCTCTCATTGACTTCTGAAAAGCTGACAGCAAATCATAATGTTCATCGCCCTCACGGTCATATTTTACGGCACTTTTCTGTGTCAACTGCTTTACAGTTTCAAGGGTTATTTCACGCTTGCCGTCTATTATCATAGTTGAAATTGCGGATAACTCAACGGCATTGACAGCTTTTCTGACATCTCCCCCGCACGCCTGTGAAATATATTCCGCTGCCTTTTCGGGCATGATGATATTTTCACCTGTTTCGTTTTTGAGAAATTCCACTGCCCTCTTGACAGTTTTCATAATATCCTCTTTTTCAACGGGCTTGAATTCAAATACAGTGGAACGGCTCAGAATTGCCCCATGTATATAAAAATATGGATTTTCCGTTGTAGAGGCTATGAGAGTAATGCTTCCGTTTTCAATGTATTCCAATAAAGTCTGCTGTTGTTTTTTATTGAAATACTGTATTTCGTCAAGATACAGCAATATACCATTTACTCCGCCAAATCCCGACAATTCACCGACAATATTTTTTATATCAGCCGTTGAAGCATTTGTCCCGTTGAGTTTACGCAAAGTTTTATTTGTTCTTTTTGCAATGATAGAGGCGAGAGTGGTTTTTCCCACACCCGATGGACCGTAAAAAACCATATTCGGAATATTTCCCGAAAGAATGATATTTTTTAAAGGCTTACTTTCGTCAAGTAAATGATGCTGTCCCGATATTTCATCAAGCGTCTGCGGTCTTAATCTGTCCGCAAGGGGTGCTGTCATAGAATTTCACTTCCTTTTCTGCATAATAAAAGAGAGTGGAAACGTGAAAACAACTCCACTCTCCACTCTCCACACTTCACTCTTTTATTTAACGATTTCGATAATACGCTTTTCAAGTCCCTCAGCGTCAAGACCGAATTCAGCCAAAAGTCCCAGAGCAGGACCACTATGTCCGTAGGTATCTTCAACGCCGATTCTCTTTACGGGAACGGGGCAGAATTCAGACGTAACGGCACATACTGCCTCACCAAGACCGCCTATAATATTATGTTCCTCAACAGTTATAATTCTGCCTGTTTCTTTAGCGGCTTTGATGATAATATCCTTGTCAATGGGCTTTATCGTATGCATATTGATAAGACGTGCATTGATACCCTTGCTTTCAAGAGCCTTTACAGCTTTGAGAGCCTCATTAACAACAAGACCTGTTGCAATGACGGTAACATCATCACCATCTTTGAGAGTGATACCCTTGCCGAGTTCAAATTGATATGTATCGGGATTATTAAAAGTATCTATGGCAAGTCTGCCGAGTCTGATATAAACAGGACCATTATATGCCAATGCAGCCTTTACAGCCTCTGTCATCTCATAGTGGTCGGCGGGATTTAAAACTACCATGCCGGGAATGGTTCTCATCAAAGCCAAATCTTCACAGCACTGATGGGTAGCACCGTCTTCACCTACGGTAATGCCTGCATGAGAGCCTGCTATTTTTACATTCAAATGAGGATAACCAACGGAGTTTCTGATTTGTTCATAAGCCCTTCCTGTCGCAAACATCGCAAATGATGCCGCAAAAGGCACTTTTCCGCAGGCTGCAAGACCTGCCGCAACGCCTATCATATTTCCTTCTGCAATTCCGCAGTCAAAAAATCTTTCGGGATAGGCTTTCTTGAATATATCTGTTTTTGTAGCTGCCGCAAGGTCTGCGTCAAGTACAACGATTTCAGGGTGAGTTTTTGCAAGCTCGCAGAGTGCAAGACCAAAACTTTCTCTTGTTGCAATTTTCATGATATTAGCCCTCCAATACTTTAAGCTGTGCATTGAGTTCTTCAAGTGCAAGTTTATATTCGTCTGCATTAGGTGCTTTGCCGTGCCAGCCTACCTGATTTTCCATGTAGGAAACACCCTTGCCTTTAATGGTCTTTGCAATGATTACAGTAGGCTTGCCTTTTACGGTCTTAGCCTTTTCAAAAGCTGCCTCTATCTCATCAAAATTATTTCCGTCTATCTTTATCACTTCAAATCCGAAACCTTCAAATTTCTTGTCGATAGGCTCAAGTCCTGCAACGTCATTGACACTGCCGTCTATCTGCAAGCCGTTGAAATCCACTATCATGCAGAGATTATCAAGTTTCATGTGAGAAGCAAACATAGCTGCCTCCCATACCTGACCTTCTTCACACTCACCGTCGCCAAGCATTGTATATACTCTGTAATCTTTATTATCAAGCTTTCCGGCAAGTGCCATTCCGCACGCTGCAGACACACCCTGACCAAGTGAACCTGAACTCATATCCACTCCGGGAGTATCCTTCATATTGGGATGTCCCTGAAGCATCGCACCGATGTGACGAAGAACTTTTATCTCGTCAGTTGAAAAATATCCCTTGAGTGCGAGTGCTGCATAGAGTGCAGGGCAGCAGTGACCTTTTGAAAGTACAAATCTGTCCCTGTCGGGATTCTGGGGATTTGCGGGATCGACATTCATTTCCTTGAAATAGAGGTAGGTTATCATATCGGCAGCCGAAAGAGAACCGCCGGGATGTCCCGATTTGGCATTGAACACACCCTCTATTGTCCAGATACGCACCTTACAGGCAATTTTCTGCATTTCCAAAAACTCTTGATTATCCATTTGAAAACCGTCCTCCAATTTTATTTATTATGTAAGGGAATTATAACATAAACATATTATTTTTTATTTCCTCTAAAGAATTAAAGGAAAAGCTTATGACTTTTTTATTTTCCTGCCTGATTTTGTGGATTTTTTATGCATATTTTCAGTCAATTTATATTTTGTATATACAGTGGTATAGATGATAAAGCCTATTATGACCAGTCCCATTCCGATAAGCACAAGCCCCCACATAAGATAATTGATATTATCATTCTGACTTCCCTCACCGTCTTTGATGTCCCTTATGGCATTGTCAGCACTTTTATTACCCATTTCGGCATCAAGGCGTTTTTTAAGAGTTTCCCAGTCCCTTGAAGTCATTTCCGAACTGTCAATAGAAGTTTCCTGATAGGTCGTTGACGGCTCACTGCTTTCTTCCTCATAGAACTGAGTTGTTTCACTGTCCTCTTCTTCCTTAGACGGTCCATAATAGTATATGATAGGTCCGCTGCTTTCCGGCTGACTGGAAACATACGAGTTTTCTTCCTCATAGTCACTTGACTCATCATAATCCGGCTCGTCATAACTCAGCTCATAATCGCTTGACTCGTCATAGCTTGGCTCATAATCGCTTGATTCATCATATGAATATTCCGAGCTTTCTTCATCAAAAGATTCCTCTTCCGAATACTCATTATCATCAGAATTTTCATCTTCATAATCAGAATCTTCCTCTGCTTCGGAGTCCTCATAATCGGAAACTTCAAAAGATTCTTCTACGCTTTCCTGTATAACAGGCTGTTCCGAAATATCCTCATTCCATTCACTTTCAGGCTCTGCACGGACATACAAAGAATACGATGCTGTTAGGACAAACGCTATACCTGATGCCATAAGCTTTATAAAAACTTTTCTATTACCCACAACAAACAGCCCTTTCGATTTTTATTCAAAGATGATTTTAGCAGACTTACATCAATAAATCAAGTATTTCTTCAAAACAAACTCCGTCCTGCACGGGAACTTCCATTTCATTGGATAATTCAACGCACTTTCCCACAAACTCCGCTGACTTCCTCACGGATATTTCAAAGTCAACTCCATTAACAGCGTCTGCCGATATGATTGAAGCAAATACATCTCCCGTACCTGCATGGGATTTTCCTGCAATCCTGTATTCAATCAGCTTTCTTTTATCTCCGTCACAAATGAAATTGCATATATTTTCGCCTTTCACAATGCCCGTTATCACAATTTTCTCAGCACCCATCTTTTCAAGCTTTTCTGCAATTTCCGCTATTTCGTTTATGCTGTATTCATCAGCATGATATGCCGTATCCGTCAGAATGCAGGCTTCCGTAAGATTCGGTGTGATGATGTCTGCAAGCGGGATTAAATTTTTCATCTCCCTGCAGAGCTTTTCATCAATCGTTGCATAGGTCTTTCCATTGTCCGCCATGGCAGGATCCACTGTCACAACCGTGTTTTCATCTGAAAATCTCTCTATGAAATCCTCTACAATTTTAGCCTGCTTTTCAGAGCCTAAAAAGCCTGTATAAATGCCGTCAAACTTTAAGCCAAGCTTTTCCCACTTCATATAGTAATTTTTCATTTTGTCTGTATAGTCATCAAAAAAATAATCTTCATAGCCCGTGTGATTGGAAAGTATCGCCGTAGGCACCGCACAGCACTGTATTTTCATAGCCGATATAATCGGAATGGATACCGTCAGACTACATCTGCCGAATCCCGAAAAATCGTTGATTACTGCAATTTTTTTCTGCCTTTTCAAAAAATCCAACTCCTAATTCATAGCCAAGCCGTCTATCTTTTCGCTGAAGTCACGGAAAGAAATACCGCCCAAAGCACCATTCAAATAAGTATATGAAATCATCTCGTTACCCTCAAAATAATCATAATGTTCTATCAAACCGTCATTTTTGAGTCCTTCAAAAAATTGCAGAGCCATTTCAATTTTCTTTTCCTTTTCCGCATTTCTGTACTTTTCGCTTTCCGTCAATTCTTTTATTTTTTCTTCCGCCAAGTGCATTGATTCAAGCATTTTATCCGTTTCTTCATCTGAACTTTCTTCTGAACGCTCAACCATACTTTCACTTACAGACGGCTGTGAAACCGTTTCCGCACTTCCGCACCCCGACAATAAAAGCATGGAACCTATCATTAACATAATAATCTTTTTCATTTTCAGCCACCCAACATTTCAATGAGCAATGAGCAGTGAGCAATTAGCAATTATATTCAATCCGCCAGCTTTCCTCATCTGCTCATTGCCAACTGCTAATTTCTAATTATTATATGTACGATTTCAGACGGCTTTGTTACAAGAATCGTTCCCGGAAAATATTTTTCCATTTCCTCACGGGTACCATAGCCGTATAAACAGCCGATAAAATCAACTTTTGCCATGTATGCACCCTCCGCATCAAACTTTGTATCACCTATCATCACAGCTTTTTTATCCCTGCCGAGATTGTCAAGTACATATTCAATAACCTGTATTTTGGTATGTCTTTCAGGCGTTCCGCTTGAGCCTCCCACAAAATCAAAATATCCGTCAAGCTTCAGCATTTTTATGATTTTATCCGCAAAAGGCTGATATTTTGTCGTTGCCACTCCAAGCAATATTCCATTTTCTTTAAGTGCCTGCAAAGTTTCAGTAATGCCGTCATAGGTTTTATTTTTATAAATGCCCTTTTCAATGAAATTTTTCTTGTATATCTGCAAACCCTTTTCAGCGTCTTTTTCCGAAAATCCGCACCTCTTCAAACTGTCCGTCAAAGGCGGTCCTATAAAGCTTGCAAGCGTCTTTTCATCAGGCAAAGGTCTTTGCATTTCCTCAAAAACGATTTTTACACAATCCAATATGCCCTCGCCTGACTCGCTCAAAGTTCCGTCTAAATCAAACAATGCTATATCATATCTTTTCATTTCACAAAATCCCTTTTTTTAAAATCTCATTGTAAGAGATATTCTTCCTTTTTCAGCATCTACTTTTACTATGCGGACATTGACAATATCCCCTACTTTCAGTACGTCTGACGGGTGTTTGATACGCTTGTCACTTATCTGGGATATATGCACCAATCCGTCTTGATGTACGCCTATATCTATGAATGCACCAAAGTCTATTACATTTCTGACAGTGCCTTTCAGCTCCATTCCCTCTTTCAAGTCCTTTATATCAAGAACATCTGTTCTTAAAAGAGGAGGAGGAAGTTCATCTCTGGGATCACGTCCCGGTTTTGTGATTTCTTTGATAATGTCCTGTAAAGTAGGAATGCCCACGCCTGTTTTTTCACTTATGCTTTCAAGACCGATATTTTGAGCTTTTTGGGCAAGGTCGGATATATTTCCTTTTGCAACGTCTTTCAAATCATATCCGCACAGCTCAAGAAGCTGTTTTGCAGCGGTATATGATTCAGGGTGAACGCCTGTATTGTCAAGGGGATTTTTGCTTTCAGGAACTCTTAAAAATCCTGCACACTGTTCAAATGCCTTCGGTCCGAGTTTGGGAACTTTCTTCAATTCCGCACGGGAACTGAATGCACCATTCTCCTCACGGTAGGCAACAATATTTTTAGACACCGTTGCATTGACACCCGACACCCTTGAAAGAAGTGCAGGCGACGCTGTATTTAAATCCGCTCCAACGCTGTTTACACAATCTTCAACAACTCCGTCAAGTGCCTCACTTAAACGCTTTTGCGGCATATCATGCTGATACTGTCCCACACCGATGGCTTTCGGCTCGATTTTTACCAATTCTGCAAGAGGATCCTGCAATCTCCTTGCAATAGATACGGCACTTCTCAACGTCAAATCCAAATCAGGCATTTCAGCCGCTGCCAGCTTTGACGCTGAATATACAGAAGCCCCTGCCTCGCTTACAACCATGTAGGAAACTTTGTCGTCAATTTCAGAAATGCATTCCGCTGTAAACATTTCCGTTTCTTTGGAAGCCGTACCATTTCCGATAGCAATAATTTCTGCATGATATTTCTTTATCATATTTTTTAAAGTTTGTTTTGATTTCAGAATTTGTGCCTGACTGTGAGTCGGATAAATGACAGATGTATCAAGAATTCTGCCGGTAGCGTCAACGACGGCTAATTTACAGCCTGTTCTGTAACCCGGGTCAAGACCTATTGCAACGTGTCCCTTGACAGGCGGCTGCATTAAAAGCTGTCTTAAATTCATGGCAAATAATTTAATTGCCTGTTCATCAGCAACATCTGTCAATTCAGAACGTATCTCTCTTTCAACTGACGGGAATATCAGTCTTTCATATGCATCTTCACAAGCATTCTTTACAAGCTCCGCACATTCATTACTGCCTTTCACAAGCAGTCTTTGCATGATATTCAGACATCTTTCCGCCTCTATTTCTATGCCTACTTTCAGAATATCCTCTTTTTCTCCTCTGTCAATGGCAAGTATCCTGTGACTTGGAATATTCTTGACAAGCTCCCTGTAATCATAGTAAACCGTGTAAACACTCTCTTTTTCAGGATCTGCCGCCTTTGAAACAATATAAGCATTGAGTCGGATAATATTTTTCAGTCTTTTTCTTATCTCCGCATTATCGGAAATATTTTCGGCTATTATATCCATAGCACCTTGTATGGCTTCTTCAGCACTTTCAACACCTTTTTCAGTGTCAATGAACTTTTCAGCCTCTGCATTGACACTGCTATTTCCCTGTGCAAATATCATATCTGCAAGGGGTTCCAGTCCCTTTTCCTTTGCAACTGATGCACGGGTTTTTCTCTTGGGCTTGAAAGGTCTGTAAATATCTTCCAATTCTGCAAGCGTCTTGGCACCGTCAAGGGCTTTGGCTATATCATCATCCATTTTTTCAAGTCCCGATATTAAATTGAATATTTCCTCACGTCTTTTATCAAGTCCTCTCAGGTACTCCAGTCTTTCACTGATTTCTCTTATTTTCTGGTCGTCAAGAGTACCATGCATTTCCTTTCTGTATCGGGCAATAAACGGAATGGTATTTCCCTCATCAAGCAGGTTAATAATATTCTGTGCATACTCGCTTTTAATACCGAATTCCTCTGAAAGCTGTTTTACATAATCCATTTTCTTTCTTCTCCTTTTTTTATATTATTGGGGTTCAGTCTGCATAAACATTGCCATTACCCATTTTACAAGATAACAAATCAAAATGATTAAAGGCTGATGTGCTAAATAAAATAATAAAGCGTGTCTGCCTACAAAGGCAAGAGGGGGAATATGTTTTTTCGCCATCCATTTCGGCAGTTTCTTTTTTGGTATGAGCCTGCCGATGAATGCCCCACAGAAAAACATAAACACCCACGGCAAAAGCGGAAAATAATCTGCCGAAACAAACGACTTATTCGGAAATCCGAATATGAAAAGAAAATTGGTTGAATACCATTCTTTCGGAAATTCCCATGCAATAAGATACGGGACTCCGAATGTACCGTCCTGTGTACCAATCAGCAACGTGAAAATGAGTACATTCAGAATGGCACCGAGCCATATCGGAATGATAAGCAGATACTTTCCGATAAGTCCATACAGTATCATGCATATAGAAAGCATATGAAGTATGCCGAATGTTATGAGAAAATCAGGAGCAAAAAAATATGTCACAAGCGTTACTCCAAGTGCAATAATCCCTAACTTTACGCCTCTTTCAAGATTCGATTTCGACAGATTGCACGCCATGCCCGATATGAATATAAACACCCCTGCAAACCACGGTTCTGCCGGCATCAGCTTATCAATAATATCTACTCCCCATTTCACTTTAAACATAAAGCCTACTGTGTACAATGCATGGTAGAATATCATACAGACGACTGCAAGTCCCCTCACTTCGTCTATCATATGCATTCTCCACTTTTTCTTTTTGGCTTCGTCTGCCATTCCGAACACTCCCCTTTTTTTCAATCAGGAATGAGAAATGAGGAATTTTCAATGGGGAATACAAAAATATTTCTCATTCCTCATTCCTCACTTCTCATTGCTATTGATTTAGACCGCTCATATATGTTATAATAACCGTAAGTTAAATTATATCAGCAAATTTTGATATAATCAAGAAGAATAAGTGAGGTTTTTTAAAATGAACGAATTAAAAATAGGTGCGGAAAATACCGTATCGGCAAAAGTAAATGAAAATAATACTGCCCTTGCCATGCAAAGCGGAAATCTGGAAGTATTCGCCACGCCTGCGGTATCGGCACTCATGGAAAAAGCTGCTTTTGAACTTGTCATGCCCTATCTTGAAGAAGGCACTGCCACTGTCGGAACAACGATATTTCTGGAACATATCAGTGCAAGCCCCATTGGTGCAGACATCACTGCTTCAGCCGTTCTGACAGGCATTGACGGAAGAAAATATTTTTTTGACGTTTTCGCCTACGACAATGCAGGGCTTATCGCCAAAGGGAAACATGAACGCTTCTGCGTCAAGACGGAGAAATTTTTGCAGAAAGCAAATTCTAAACTTTGAAAGGAATGATTTTTTCAATGAACAGGTCGGAAAAAGCTGTTGAATTCAAAAGAAGAAATAACTGCTGTCAGGCAGTCTTATTGGCATTGGCTGACAAATTGCCGTTTGATGAAAATACCCTTCGTCAAATGGGTTCGGGATTCGGCTCAGGCATGGGCTGTATGGAGGCAACGTGCGGTGCATTGTGCGGAGCGTGTATAGCTGCGGGTATGCTCAACCATACGGGCAGACCGACAACCATGCTTTCAAGAATGATTCTCAGCGACTTCAAAACCAACTGCGGTGCAACCGTCTGCAAGGACCTCAAAGGCATTTCAACAGGAAAAGTGCTTTGCAGTTGTGATGACTGCGTAAAAAATGCCGTGCTTGCACTTGAAAGAACTCTCGGCATGGAGGACTAAAAAAAATGCCCGATTTATCAAATTTCAATATCCCCGTGGTCGCACTTGTCATAGCGGTTATCGGTATCGCTGTACTTCTTGTAATACTCATATGGTATATAGCAATGCGTTCCACCTTCAAAACAAAAGTCTATGCCAAAATTATAGATACTGCCAAGCGACCTGTCAAAGATAAGAAAAAGAAAAAGCCTCTGACTCCTCAGGAACAAATTGCCATTCTTAAAAAAGGCGACCCTCTCGAACAGGTCACCTATCAGTATTCGCCGATATATGAATATGAATACAACAATAAAAATTTCCGTACACCAAGCGGTTTCTACTCTCTCAAACAGAATATTTTCAAACTTAACACTGTGAAAAAAATTTATATTGATCCCAAAAATCCCGAAAGGCTGTTTGACCTGAGATTTTACCGTGCCAATCTTCTGCGTGNNGGGTATCATGGGAATGATTCTCATAGCCATTGCAGCTGTGCTGATACTCTACTTTAAATAAAACAAAGGAACGGTTTTTTTAGTGCCGTTCCTTTTTTCATTATTTGTATTTTTCAGAATAGCCGTGTGCCTTTTCAAGCAGCATATCCTTGACTTTCATAAGCCTTGTACGGCTTGAACGGTCATTTTCTTCAAGCTTCATGGCTATGTATTTGATTGTTTCCTCATATCTCGGTATCATGACGTGTTCAAGAGAGTTGACTCGCCTTCTTGTACGCTCAATTTCTGCCGCCATGAGTTCACAGCTTTTTTCTATCTCTGCAAGCTTTATCAAGTCAGGCAGAACTTTATTCAGTTCCGTTACAGCGTCATCAAGCTCAAATGACGTGAATGCAAAGCCGTATGGAAATATCTCTCCCCCGTCATCACTTCCGTGTACCTGTGAAAACAGCGGTACATCTACACTCATAATATTTTTTCCGTCAACTTCAACGCCTGTCTGGTGCTTTGACGACATCAAAGACGATTCCAAAGCCTTTTTATTCATCACAGCACTTGCATTGATAAAATGATTATTGCAGTTTTCAAGCTGGGCTTCTACCTTTTCACGCAGTTTTTTTGTTTCCCTTACAAGCTCAATGAACTGTCGCATAAGCTCGTCACGCTTATCTTTCAGCATTTTATGACCTCGCCTTGCAATTTGCAGCTGCTTTTTCAGCTTGGTCATCTGCATTCTTGTCGGGTTGACATTCATTATTGCCATATACTCAACACCTTACTTTCCATAGTATTTGTCAAGCATATCATCTTTGATTCTCTTTAACTCACTTCTGGGCAGAATATGCAGTAATTTCCAGCCTATATCAAGCGTTTCTTCAATGGTACGGTTTGCTGTATATCCCTGTGAAACATACTCTCTCTCAAAAGCTTCTGCAAATTCCGCATACTTTTTATCTATATCAGTAAGAGCAGACTCGCCCAATACGATCATCAATTCTCTTGCATCCTTACCTCTTGCATAAGCGGAGAAAAGCTGATTCATGGTAGCGGCATGGTCCTCTCTTGTACGCCCTACACCAATACCCTTATCTTTCAAACGTGACAATGACGGCAATACATCAATAGGCGGTGTAATGCCCTTTCTGTAAAGTTCACGGCTCAATATAATCTGCCCTTCGGTAATATAGCCTGTCAGGTCGGGAATAGGGTGAGTTTTATCATCTTCAGGCATGGTCAAAATTGGTATCATGGTGATAGAGCCTTTTTTGCCTTTCTGTCTGCCTGCACGTTCATAAAGCGTTGCAAGGTTGGTGTACATATAGCCGGGATAGCCACGTCTGCCGGGAACTTCCTTTCTTGCGGCGGATACTTCACGCAAAGCGTCTGCATAGTTGGTAATATCCGTCATGATAACGAGAACGTGCATTCCCATATCAAAAGCAAGGTATTCTGCGGCAGTCAATGCCATTCGGGGTGTTGCAATTCTTTCAATAGCAGGATCGTTTGCCAAGTTTACAAACATGACAGTCCTGTCCAAAGCACCTGTTTCACGGAATGATTTTACAAAATATTCCGATTCCTCGTAGGTGATACCCATAGCCGCAAATACAACCGCAAACTGTTCATTTTTGCCACGAACAGCGGCTTGTCTTGCAATCTGAGCGGCAAGCTGTGCATGAGGCAAGCCTGAAGCCGAGAATATCGGCAGTTTCTGACCTCTTACAAGCGTATTCAAGCCGTCTATGGCAGACACGCCTGTCTGAATGAATTCCTGCGGATAGTCACGGGCTGCGGGATTCATCGGTGTACCATTAATATCAAGACGTTTTTCGGGAATGATGGCAGGACCGTCATCAATCGGATTTCCAAGACCGTCAAACACTCTTGAAAGCATATCAGATGATACAGGCAATTCCATGGAACGACCTATAAACCTTACTTTTGAATGGGCAAGGTTAATGCCTGCGGCAGATTCAAACAACTGTACAAGAGCATTTTTGCCGTCTATTTCAAGCACCTGACATCTTCTGATACTTCCGTCAGGCAGTTCTATTTCACCGAGTTCGTTATATTTTACTCCCTCTACATCGCTTACCATCATAAGAGGACCTGCAACCTCTCTTATGGTACGGTATTCCTTTGGCATCAGTCCTCACTCCTTTCAAGCACGTCTTTTATCTCTTTTTCAAGCATGGTGCTGATAGCCTCAAACTCTCTGTCAATGTTCGCTTCATCTTCATACTTGAATCTTCCGACACGCTCTCTCACTGACATATTTATCAGCATTTCTGTATTGGCACCGTCTTTCAGAGCCTCAACGGATTTATCATAGCAAAGCAGAATTGCTCTCATCATCAGAACCTGCTTTTTCAATGAAGTATAGGTATCAACAGAATCAAATGCATTCTGGTGAAGGTAGTCCTCACGAATGGAACGGGCTGTTTCCAATTTCAGTCTGTCCGTTGCAGAAAGAGCGTCCATGCCGACAAGATTTACAATTTCCTGCAATTCGGATTCGTCCTGCAAAAGTGACATCAGCCTTGCACGAAGCTGCATGAAATCCTTTGAGGCATTTTCAGCAAACCATTCTTCTAACTGGTCTGTATAAAGTGAATAGCTTGTAAGCCAGTTGATGGCAGGGAAATGACGTTTATAAGCAAGGTTGGCATCAAGTCCCCAGAATACTTTTACAATACGGAGAGTTGCCTGAGATACAGGCTCGGAAATGTCACCGCCCGGAGGGGATACGGCACCGATTACAGACAATGCACCTTCTTTATCATCACTGCCGTTGACAAGAACACGTCCTGCTCTTTCATAGAACTGTGCAAGACGGCTGCCAAGATAGGCAGGATAACCTTCTTCACCGGGCATTTCTTCCAATCTGCCTGACATTTCACGCAGAGCCTCTGCCCAACGTGAAGTGGAATCTGCCATGAGTGCCACTGTATAACCCATATCCCTGAAATACTCTGCAATCGTTATTCCCGTATAAATAGACGCTTCACGGGCTGCAACAGGCATATCGGAAGTATTTGCGATAAGAACCGTTCTTTCCATCAAAGAATTTCCCGTGCGTGGGTCTTTCAGTTCGGGGAATTCATTCAAAACGTCTGTCATTTCATTTCCACGTTCACCGCAACCAATATATACGATAATATCAGCGGCTGCCCATTTTGCAAGCTGATGCTGTACAACGGTTTTGCCCGAGCCGAAAGGACCGGGAACGGCTGCCACACCGCCTTTTGCTATCGGGAACAATGTGTCGATAGTCCTTTGACCTGTCGTCAAAAGAATATCCGGAGAAAGCTTTCTTTTATACGGTCTGCCGACACGCACAGGCCATTTTACTGCCATTTCCAGATTTTTCTTTTTGCCGTTGTTGTCGATAACCGCAACGGTTTCATCTATATTGAAATCGCCCTCTTTAATATCGACAATCGTGCCTTTTACACCGTTCGGCACAAGAATTTTATGTACAACTGCATTTGTTTCCTTTACAGTGCCGAGAACGTCGCCTGCAACGAGTTTATCACCTTTTTTGGCTGTCGGCACAAAATGCCATTTTTTCTTATGGTCGAGTGACGGCACTTCTACACCTCTTTTCAGGCTGTTGCCTGCCACTTTCATAATTTCGCTGAGAGGTCTTTGAATACCGTCATATATAGCACCTATCAATCCCGGACCGAGTTCAACGGAAAGCGGTGCACCCGTTGACTCCACTCTTTCACCCGGACCGAGTCCCGAAGTTTCTTCATAGACCTGTATAGATGCCCTGTCGCCGTGCATTTCGATAATCTCGCCTATCAAGCGTTCACTGCTTACTTTCACAACGTCAAACATATTTGCATCACGCATTCCCTCTGCAATGACAAGAGGTCCTGCCACTTTTGTAATAATTCCGTTTGTCAAATATAAACACCTCAATTTCCAAAGAGAATATCCGAACCGACTGCCTGTTCAACGAATTTTGACAGCCTTTTGCGACCTGCACCGCTGCTGCCTTGTGCAGAGGGTATCGGAATGACGGCAGGAATGATTTTTTCTGCAAATTTCGCTCTTTCCCTTGAGCAAAGCTCAAACAATTCCTCCGTCATGTATATAATTGCATAGTCCTCTGTTTCTGCAATTCTTTTGAACAGGTTGCCCGATTCAAGAGGTTCATCACATATAAACATATCTATACCGACTGCACCAAAGCCTTTTATGCTTTCGCTGTCGCCGATCACGGCAATATTTTTAACCATAGCTTACACGCAGCCTTTCTCTGATTTTATCAGGCGGAGTTTTCGTTTTGATACCGCCCGAAATGATATTGACAGCCTTTCTGTCATATTCACAGCCGATACAGTAGCCCAAAAGAGGCTCTGCACCTGCACACGAATGTCTGCAAAGCTCTCTTGCAAGCTTCATTGTACCGTCATCAACGAATTTCTCAAACTCCGACGGAGATTTTTTATAAAGTGCAACAGCCTTTGCACAGTCATTGGAATCTATCTTTTCAAGATATTTGATAAGCTCATTTTCACCTGATACACTTGCTTTGATAAGAACAGCTATGTCAAGCCCCTCACATTCGCATAAAGCCTGCTCCAGATAAGTTTCCGTTGCAGAGGTCTTGGCAGCCCTCAATGCAATCTTCACTTCTGCAAAAAATACAAGTCTTTCAAGATATTTTTTCAAGAATACAGACTTTGATTTTTTGCTTTCCAAAAGCAGTTTCTGCATAACGGCTTTATCTATGACGGCATCGCTTAAACGGGCATCTTTTGTTTCGGCAAGAAGTCCGTAAGCCTTATCAGCCGCCCCCGCAAGCCATTCCGGCAGACTGTCAAAACGTCTGTTTTCAACAGCCTGTATCATAGCTTTTTCCCCTGTCATACACGGGCTTATCAGTAAATTGTCATAATCCCTGTCGGACATGGTGCCTTTTAAAACCGTCTTTAAATTATGCACGTCATTCTGTGCGAAAAACGGCTCAAACAAATTCATATCCGGTGCAACGCTTTTGACGTATTTCCACATTCTTTCGGTATTGCTTGCAATAAGCTCATCAACCGTATCGCCCTCACCAAAACCCTTGTCACTTAAAAATCTTACCAATTCTTTCTCGCTTTTGAGTGCAAGCATTTGCTCAATATCGGAGGAGGAAAGAAGTTTCT
Organism: Ruminococcaceae bacterium UBA1213; assembly: GCA_002309275.1. Taxonomy (GTDB): domain Bacteria; phylum Bacillota; class Clostridia; order Oscillospirales; family Acutalibacteraceae; genus UBA1213. Next base: position 18,333 of record DBXL01000157.1, read on the forward strand.
TTTCCCTTGCCCTTACAGAACCGATAGAGTATTCGTATTCCATAAAAACCCCCCTTATTTAAAAAGCTCTCTGCTGATAAGATCCTCTATTTCCTCACGCTTCTCGGAAATGACGGAAGAAAAACTCATATTTTCTTCAATATCGCCGTCTTTGAGAATAAAACCGCTTTCAATGGTATTATTCGGAGTATCGGAAAGCTTTGCGGAAATGCCGAATTCATAAAATCTGTTTTCAATGTTTTTCGGCACTCTTTTCAGATCTTTTTCATTGAAATAGATAATGCCCTGTTTGAGATGGGAAGTTCTTGCAAGACTGTAAACAAGCTCAAAATATACTGTATCGGGGAGATTTACCATATAATCAAGCACATGATTCACAGCCTTGTCAATTTCCTGTCTGCGAGCCTTTAAAAGCATATTTCTCTTTTCCAGTTCACTTTTGCTCTGATGTGCTTTAAGCAGCTTTGCAGACTGCTCCTCCACAAGAAATCTTGCATTTTCTGTGATTTCTTTTGCCTTTTTCTTTGCATTGTCGAGTATCTCATTACAGGATGCTTCCGTTTCGGCATTGATAACGGCTATCTTTTCATCACATTCTTTTTTTATTTCGGAAATAATTTTTTCACCGCTGCTCATAGTATGCACACCCTTTTAAAATTTGATTGCGGGTACAGAGATAACTGTAAGCAATGAAACGATAAATGCAAAAAGTGCATATATTTCAACAAGCGTAACAGATACCATTGCTTTTGAGAAGTTCTTGTCATCTTTTGCACAAAGTCCGATACCTGCCACAGCAGCTCTGCCCTGAGCGATACCCGATACAAGACCGCCTACACCGATAGCAAGAGATGCACCAAGATAGGCAAGTCCCTGTTCTGTTGTAACAACGTCACCGCCGCCGAGAACGCCTGCATAGATGAGCATCAAAAAGCCTACGATAAAGCCATAAAGTCCCTGTGTACCGGGGAGAAGTGTCAAAACGAGCATTTTACCGAACATAGAGGAATCCTCTGAAAGCACTCCCATAGAAGCCTGTGCAGCTGCACCAACGCCTTTTACAGAGCCTATGCCTGCCAGAACGGTAGCTATTGCGATACCGAGAATTGTAAATATCATACCCATAATAAATTACCTCCAATTATTTTTATTCATCAGTATTTTTGATTTTAAAGTTTTTCGTCTTGGCAGAGAACGCTTCAAAAGGTTTTCCGCCGCCTTCATAGAATTTACTGAACATCTCGACATACTGCAAACGCATTGTATGAACGTATGAACCGAGAACATTCAAGCCTATTGTAACAGCATGACCGACAATGAAAACGACTGCCATGCATATTACACCAAATACGCTTGTACCAAAAAGAGTGGAAAGCATATTGAAAACCTGTGCCATAACGCCTGTTGTAAGACCTAAAGCCATGAGTCTGGAATAACTCAAAAGGTCGCTTACATAGCTTGTAATATCATACAGAGAGGCAACTCCGCCTATGAGTTTGCCGAAAATGCCTTTCTTTCCACGACCTTGCGTCAAAATAAGTCCCACTGCACAAGCGATTGCGATTCCTGCCCCTATGTATGTAAGCACTTCCCCAAAAGCCATGCCTGCCGCAAGTATTGCAAGACCTATCAAAAGCAGCATCCACAAGCCTGTATCAAAGAATGCTTCCGCATATTTTTTCTGTCTGAAGCATACATAAAATTTACAAGCCATTCCGGCAAGTACATGGACAAGTCCGAAACCTACCGACATTATCATGATAAACAATGCATCTTTCTGTGTATCCAGCATCCACGGCATAAGCTGTTTCATGGTGATGGAATTTCCTGTGAATATATTATAAAATACCGCAGGAGCGTCACCAAATACACTGCCGAATATAAGTCCCCAGAATATCGTTGATATTCCGCAATACTGGAACAATTTGAAATTGTTCCTCATTTTTTTATCGGGCTTTAAGACTTTCAGCCCTATCGCCGTAGCGATTACAAGCAGAAGTCCGTAGCCTGCGTCCGAAAACATCATTCCAAAGAACAAATAAAAGAAAAATGCAAGTACAGGTGTAGGATCTATATCTTCCTTCGAGGGTGACGCATACATGGTTACAATGCTCTGTGCAGGCTCTGCAAAAGCGTTGTTTTTGAGTTTTACGGGAGCGTCATCGCCTGCCTCCTCAAACTCTATGACAGCCGAAGGAACTTTTTTGCAGATTTCCTCCAGCTTTCCGCAGTCCTCCTCAGGTATGTAGCCGTTTAAAACAAAAACGTGTTCTGTCTGGTCAAGTTCGGATATAACTCTGTACTTTTCTGCACGCAGTTCAAAATAATCCTGCGTATCACGGATTGCCTCACGGTAATCCGCATAATTGGCAATCTGCTCTCTGAGGTCATCATTCTTATCTCTCAAATCATTATTTTTCTTTGAAAGACGTTTTGCTTTGTCAAGGGGAATTTTGGAAGTAGGATTGAGCGGTCTTGAAAAGCCTATGCTCCTTAAAACAAGTTCAGCCTTTTCTTTCTGACTTTTCGGCGTAAATACAACAATGCTTGTCATATTTGACGAGGAATAGACGACTTCAAGCTCAAATATAAGCTCCGGACATTTCTCCGCAAGCACCTCGCTTAACAGCTGTTCATCATACTGTTTCGGCAAAGTGCCGATAAATACAGCCGTTGAAGCCGTGTCACCTGTATTCAGAGGTATATCCAGCTTTTTCCAGGGTTCCAACTGTGCCGTAAGAGTTCTTATTCTTGCCTGCTCGGCAATATTGTCTGTTATCTGGTCATCTATACGGCATATCTTTCCGCATATGCCGATAATCTTGGCTGCCTGTACCGCAATATCCCCTATTTCATCGGCATCTATTTCTCGTCTGCCCTTGAAACTTTCAAGAAGTCCCTTCTTTTCCGGAGCGACATTTCCAAGAATTTTCAATGCCTTTTCGGTGGTTTCGGCATTTTTCTCAAACTGTTTGAGCTGTGCAGACGTGTCTGCTCTTGCAAAGCCCTCCTGCACCTTGTCATCATGCTTTACATGGATAAGGGCAGAATCCTGCAAATGCTCAAGAAGTCTTTTTCTGTCGCTTTTAAGTGCAATAATCCTTACTGCTTTCATTTTCAGCTTTGACAAATCATAATCACCACACTTTATTAAATTTTTTTTGACTTATGCAGTCAGCATTTCAATCACCAGCCGAGTTACTCTGTCAAGATTTTTTTCAGCCGCTGCCGAAATGTCATCACATTCTTTTTTAGTCTTTTGCTTTTCCTTTTCAAGCTGACGTTTACTGCTGCCTGATATAGCCTGCTTGTCGTCTTTCAGCATTTTACTTGTCTGCTGTTCGGCATTTTCGACAATTTCCCTTGCTTTCTTGAGAGCCTCCTGCTTTTTTGCCTCAGCCTCAGCCTTTGCATCAGCCTCTTTCTGACGGCACTCTTTTTCAGTTTCAAGAATTGCCTTGATAAGTTCACTCGCCATATATCTACCCTCCCCGACTTTTTATATGGATATTTTCCATGCTATAATTAAAACATATTTTTACTAAAAAATCAACTCATTTATTTGTGTGACACACTCTCTCCACCATGCCGTCTTTCTCCGCAAAAAAGCAGTAAAAATCCCTCTCGCCGAGAGGGACTGACAAATGGATTCACCTGAATTTTCCTGTTAAACCCACATTTTTTATACACAAAAATCATCCTATTTTTCATTTATCCTGACAAGGTATGCAAGGGTTTCTTCTGCCCAGCTGTAGCCTGCCATATAACTGCCGTCAAACTGTCTTATGCTTTCGGTATCGTTCTGCAAAAATAAAAAATAATCACAATTAATCAAATTTATATTCACATTACAGTAACCTCTTGAAGTATGCAAAATGCCTGTGATTCCAAAGCGACTGAATGTTTTTCTTATATTCATCACGGCTTTGCTGTAAAGCTTTTTCACTTTCGTGTCAAAAGGTCTGTTTTCCCAGAGTATATCAGTTGCTTCCTCTATGCTGATATTCCTGCCCCTTCGGTCTATGCACAGGGCAAATAATTCCTTTGCCTTGGAACTGTGGAAGTCAACGGCAAGGTCATTTATAAAAACCTCAAATCTGCCGAATGTCCTGACATTTATCACACTTTTTTCAATATTTTCAGCCGCTATATACAACAACTTTTCTTCTCTGCCGTCACTGATAAATTTATCAATATTTTCCCTCTCCACCCTGCACGGACAAACTGTAAAATGTTTTTTCTCCATTTCACCATGTGCAAAATCGTGTATGCAAAGCAGTTTTTCATTCTTTTCTGCATCATATACCAGTATATCCAAATTTATCACTCTCTTTCTCTTATTTTGATATATTGATTATATTACATTGCGAGAAAGTTGTCAAACTGATTTGTGATTAAAATTTAATTTATTTTATATTCATGAAATGAATTTACTTTCAAAAATACGACATTTTTCGTATTTATTCGCATTTTCACATTCACATTATATATCAGAGAAAAATTTTTCACTATCAAAATTCCTTCAATAATTTTTCAAAAAATCCCCTTAAAAGTATTGATAAAAATTGACGTTTGTTATAAAATTGGTATATTAAAAGAAAATTGGAGGGATTTTTTATGCAAAAGCATAACGGGGAAAAGTATTATATTACGACTCCCATTTACTACCCGTCTGGCAATCCGCATATCGGTCATTGCTATACAACTGCCGCCTGCGACTCCATCGCACGTTACAGACGTATGCAGGGCTATGATGTGATGTTCCTGACTGGTACAGATGAACACGGTCTGAAAATCGAACAGAAAGCTGCTGAAAAAGGCGTTACTCCCAAGCAGTACGTTGACGAAATAGTTGAAGTATTCAAAAAACTCTGGAAATACATGAATATAAACTATGACAGATATATCCGTACCACTGACGACTACCATGTAACCGCCGTTCAGAAGATTTTCAAAGACCTCTACGACAAAGGTTATATCTACAAAGGCGAATACAAAGGCAAATACTGCACTCCCTGCGAGAGTTTCTGGACAGATTCTCAGTTGAAAGACGGCAAATGTCCCGACTGTGGTCGAGATGTTGTCGAGGCTAAAGAAGAAGCTTATTTCTTCAAAATGTCGCCTTTCGCCGACAGAATTGAAAAACTCCTTACGGAAACAGATTATTTACAGCCGAAAACCCGTGCTTTAGAATTGGTCAATAACTTCATCAAGCCCGGACTGGAAGATTTGTGCGTATCAAGAACAAGCTTTAAATGGGGCATTCCCGTTACATTTGATACAAACCATGTTGTCTATGTATGGATAGACGCTCTTTCCAACTATATCACCGCTCTCGGCTATGACAATGACGCTTACAATGACTATGACAAATTCTGGCCTGCCGACGTTCATATGGTCGCTAAAGATATTATGCGTTTCCATGCGATTATATGGCCTGCTATGCTGATGGCTCTTGATTTGCCTTTGCCGAAACATCTTGCTGTACATGGCTGGATTACTTTCAACGGTCAGAAGATGAGCAAATCTCTTGGAAATATCATTGACCCGTTTGTATTGGGTGAGCGTTACGGTGCAGATGCTATCCGCTATCACATTATGAGAGAAATGGCTCTCGGCTCGGACAGCTCTTTCTCCAATGAAATCATGATTAACAGAATCAATACAGACCTTGCCAACGGTCTTGGCAATCTCGTTTCAAGAACGGTTGCAATGGTTGAAAAATACTTTGGCGGAACTCTTCCCGAAGTTCAGCAGAGCGGTGAATTTGATGATGATTTGATTGCACAGGCAACCTCCCTTGTCGATAAAGTTGACAGCTTTATTGACAAAACTCAGCTTAACAACGCCCTTGCAGAGATATTCAATGTAGTATCCCGTGCCAACAAGTATATTGATGAAACTGCTCCTTGGGTGCTTGCAAGAGATGAGGCAAATAAATCTCGCCTTGCGTGTGTACTTTACAATCTTTTGGAAACAATAAGAATTGTGTCAACACTTCTTTCTGCATTCATGCCGACAACTATGCCTATTGTCTGGAAACAAATCGGTGCCAATTCAGAAGATGTCACCTATGAAAATACCGCAAAATTCGGTGTACTTCCCAAAACCGTCACCGTTCACAAGGGCGATATTATCTTCCCCAGAATAGACGTTGACAAGGAAATTGACGAACTTAACAAGCTTATCGGCTCTCAGAAAAAAGAAGAACCCAAGCCCGAACCTAAACCCGAAAAGCCTGAAAATGTCGCTCTTATCGGCATAGATGACTTTGCAAAGGTTGAATTGCGTGTTGCAGAAATCACAGCTTGCGAACCCGTCAAGAAAGCCAAAAAACTTCTCAAACTTACTTTGAATGACGGTTTCGGTGAAAGAACCGTTGCAAGCGGTATTGCAAAATATTACAAGCCTGATGAACTTGTCGGCAAGAAAATTATTCTCGTGGCAAACTTAAAGCCTGCTGTATTGTGCGGTGTCGAGAGTCAGGGAATGATTCTGGCAGGCGAAAACGGCGATGACGTGAAAGTTATATTCGTTGACGGTCTGCCCGCCGGAAGCAAAATTAGATAAAAATAAAAATTTTCTGTTAAAATTTGCAAAAACGTCTTGTAATTTTTCCCAAAATATATTAAAATATATTAAGAAAAAATATTAGGAGGTAATTCCCCATGTCAGTTAAAGTTGCTATTAATGGTTTCGGTCGTATCGGTCGTCTTGCTTTCAGACAGATGTTCGGTGCAGAAGGTTATGAAGTTGTTGCTATCAACGACCTTACAAAGCCTTCCATGCTCGCTAATCTTCTGAAGTACGACACAGCTCAGGGCGGTTACTGCGGTAAAATAGGTGAAGGTCTTCACACTGTTTCTGCTGACGACGAGGCTGGTACTATCACAGTTGACGGCAAAACTCTCACAATCTATGCTAAGGCTAATGCTGCTGAGCTTCCTTGGGGCGAAATCGGTGTTGACGTTGTTCTCGAGTGCACAGGTTTCTACTGCTCAAAGGCTAAGTCACAGGCTCACATTGATGCAGGTGCTAAGAAAGTTGTTATCTCTGCTCCCGCAGGCAATGACCTTAAAACTATCGTATTCAGCGTAAACGAGGATACTCTCACAGCTGAAGATACTATCATCTCTGCTGCTTCCTGCACAACCAACTGTCTCGCTCCTATGGCTAAGGCTCTCAATGACTATGCTCCTATCCAGAGCGGTAT